>CAVGUA010000029.1:0-17449 GCA_963632335.1 Parabacteroides goldsteinii | reverse complement strand
GTGTAAGTTTCTAAAAAATCCGAGACTTTCTTTTGAAATGTTTCTTCAAAATTTATAAGATAATTGATTTTTTCCACGGATGAATTTCTTTCGATTGTTATGTCGGTTTCTCTATTTTTCTTTATTGATAATGGTGATACACCATATTTTGAAATATAACTTGAAGTAAATGCTCTTGAATTAGGGAAACCTACTTCTAGAGCAATTTCTTTTAAGTTTTTATTGGAGTTATTTAAAAGATAATTTGACTGCATCAAACGATATTCAGTTAAATATTGATGAAATGATTTGTTCATTATTATTTTAAAAATCTTTGATAAATATTGCGGTGTAACGTAAATTTCTTTAGAAATATTATTTAAAGACAAGTCAGGATCGGTATAATTTTCTGCAACTTTATTTAATATACTATTTATCCTTATAAGATTTTCATCATTTGAGTGGTTTTCAATTTTTCCACCATTGCATGTTGCAAATAAATCATAAATCAAATTATATGTTAACGAAGCATTCATAAGTTCAACATAACGACCTTCATTTAAGTTATATTTAACCATTTTTGCAATTATTGATTTTATGTTGAAATAGTCTTTTTGGTATCGAGAAGAATTCAAGGAAAAATGAGTTTCTTTTATTTCTTTAGGAATGTTTGTTAACAAATCCAAACGAATTTTAACAGTTATCATTTCAATTGCTGTTGAATTAATTTCGTGAATAATATTTGGATTAATAAGAATAATGTCATCTTTTTTTAAATAATTGACTTTGTTATTGATTTTAAATTCGCCTTCCCCATCAATGATTAAATCTATTTCTAAATCTTCATGCCAATGTTTTGTTTTATCAAGAGTTTCTATAGTATTCATCTCGATAATAAGAGCCTCAAACAGATTAGAATCTTTATTAACAATGTTTTTTCTCATAATTTCTCCATAAAATGTAAAATAATAAACTATTTAATAAAATTATAGTTAAAAAATAAACTAAAACAAGAACATGAAAATGAACAAATCATAAATAAGATAAAAAAAGTAAATAAAAAGTATTTAATTTGTATTGTAAAAAGAATTTCGATAGATAAAATTTATTTAGAATTGAAAGCGGTTACAAAAAGGCAAATTTTAAATGAGTCAATTTTTAAGAACAGAAAAAATAGTTAAGAAATTTGGTGATGTTATAGCAGTAGACCATGTTGATCTAACAATTAATACTGGGGAAATACATGGTTTAATTGGTGAAAATGGAAGTGGAAAATCAACTATTTCACAAATGATAAATGGAATTTATTCAATCACTGATGGAAAAATCATTATTGATAATGAAGAATTTAAACCATCATCACCAAAAGATGCTTTAAAAAAACATATAGCAATGATTGTCCAAGAAATGGGAACAATTGACAATTTAACAGTTGCAGAAAATATTTTTTTGGGTGATGAACAATTGTTTTCTAGGGGTGGAATTTTAAATAAAAGAAAAATGAATGAAGAAGCAAGGAAAGCTCTTAAAAAAGTAGGTTTAGAAATTGATGTAACAAAACCTTGCTATCAATATAATTTTGAAACAAGAAAAATGATTGAAATTGCTAAAGCTTTATATTTTAATCCAACTTTATTTATAGTTGATGAAACGACAACTGCTCTTTCTCAAGACGGACGTATTATGATTCATAAAATAATGAAAGAATTACGCGATAATGATAAGGCAGTATTATTTATTTCACATGATCTCCAAGAATTAATGGAAACATGCGATTGTTTAACTGTTTTAAGAGATGGTGTTAAAGTCGCAGATATTGCAAAAGTCGATTTTGATGAAAATAAAATAAAACAAACAATGGTAGGTAGAAAACTTGAGGGAAATTATTATCGTAATGATTTTGATTCAAGTTGTAATAAAGAAGAAGTTTTAAAGTTAGAACATGTTCATACAAAAGATTTAAACGATGTAAATTTGATTGTTCATTCAGGAGAAATAGTTGGTCTTGGTGGACTTAGTGGTTCTGGAATGCATGAAGTTGGAAGAGCTTGTTTTGGAATGGAAAAATTACTTTCTGGAAAAATAACAGCTCAAGGAATTAGACAAAAAACATTTAAAGAAAAACTTAATGATTCATTAAATAAGCTTAAGAAAAAACCATTGTCAGAATTGAAAGAAACAAGTGTATATGATATAAAAACCATAAGTGACGCATTGAATGCTGGTATTGGATATATTTCAAAAGATAGAGATAATGAAACTCTAATTTTAGAATCAAGTATTGCCGAAAATATAAATCTTTCTGATTTAGATAATTTAAAGATTTTTGGATTTATTAATCCTAAAGATGAAAGAAAACATGCTAATGAACAAATTACAAATTTAAGAATTAAATGTTCTAGCCAAAAACAACTAGTTAAAGAATTATCGGGCGGCAATAAGCAAAAAGTTTCTTTTGCAAAATGGATTGGAAACGATTCAAAAATATTAGTATTTGACTCTCCAACTCGTGGTGTTGATATTGGCGTAAAAACTACTATGTATCAACTTTTATATGCTTTAAAGAAAGAAGGGTATGCTATTTTAATTATTTCGGAAGAATTACCAGAATTAATCGGAATGAGTGATAGAATTTGTATTTTTAAAAATGGAAAAATTACTAAAGAGTTCAAAAGAAGTCCAGAGCTTAATGACTCTATGATAATTGATTACATGATCTAAGGAAGAATAATTATGGAAGTTAAAGTTAATGAAAAAAATAAATTCTTAGATTTTATTAATAAAGTTGGATTATTTATAAAAAAACATAGGTCAACTTTTATTCAATATGGTGGTCTTATTATTGTTCTTATAGTATTTACAATTTTAACCAATGGAAGACTCTTTTCTTCATACAATATTAAAACATTAATAAGCCAAATAACACCATTACTTATTGCATCAGTTGGTCTAGTATTTATTTTTACAACTGGATCGGTAGATGTATCAAGTGGTGCAGTGATTGCGGTTGATTGTGCATTAATGGTATTAATTATTAATTCGACTGGTTCAGTATTTCTTGCATTACTTGTATCAATTGTTGTTTCAATATTTCTTTATTTATCTTATATATTTATATCGGTTAAATTAGGATTAATGTCAACAATTGCATCACTTGCAATTATGTTTATTGGAAGAGGAATCATCACATTTATTTGTTCAAGTCATGATCCTTCAACAATTCCTGTCAACAATTATTCTTCAACAATACAAATTTTTACTTCTAATACAACACTTCAAATTATTGTTTGTGTAGTTGTGGCTTTGATTGGTGGAGTTTTGTATAGTTTTACAAAAGTTGGAAAACATGCAAAAGCTCTTGGAGATAATGAATTAAGTGCTAGACAAAGCGGTGTAAAACCAAACAAAACAAAATATATTTGTGCTTTATTTGCTGGGTTATGTGTTGGAATTGCTGCGATATTTGTTCTTGCTAGATCTGGATCTGTTACAAAAGATACAGGTAGTGGTACGGAAATGGATATTATGGTTAGTTTAATTTTAGGAGGTATGGCACTATCAGGAGGTGCAAAATCTAAATATTCAGCTGCTTTAATTGGTCCAATAACTTTTAAAGTTTTAACAAATGGAATGACAATGGCAGGCGTTCCAACAGAATATGTTTCTTTAATAAAAGGTATTATCTTCATTGTTATTATTTTCTTAACATTAAGACAAAACAAAAATATTAAAGCAATGCCAAAATAAAAAAAGGTTAGATTAGGCGTAGCCTATTAACATATAAAATAAGGAGAAAAATTATGAAAAAGATAGTTAATTTATTAGCGATTATGGCTTTAACAGGTGGTGCTCTTACACTTGCTTCATGCGGAGAAACCCAATCTCAAACCGTAGATATTGGTGTCATCATGTATTCTTATGGTGATCAACAAGGTCAAACAATTAAAGATTATTGTGCATACCTTGAAGAGAATTTTAATGTAAAATTCCATTTTGAAGCAACAAATTATAGTGATGATGCTCAAACAACATGTGTAGAAAACTTACTTGCTAAAGGTGTCAAGGGCATTATTTCAGGTTATGATACTAATATAACTGCTGTTATGCCAAAATGCGAGGCTGCAGGAGTTTATTATACTGTTGCTCTTGACACAATTTCTAAAAGTGATTTAGGAGACAATGCAGTTTCAAGCTATTTCCTAGGTGGAACTCAACAATTTGGTGGAGCACAAGCTTCACTTGGTAATGCTTATGCTGAAGCTTTACTTGGTTATAATACAAGTGCTTCAAGCAAAGTCACAAAAGTTGCTGGTGTTTCTTTTCCAGCATGGGCATTTACTGATGCACCTCAAATTTATGCAGGTTTTACATCAACATTAGCAAATAGTGATGTTAGTGTTCTTGATTGCGTTTATTCAACTGGATTTACACAAGCTGATATTGAAACTTCAACAACTACAGCTTTGACTGGAACTGGAGCAGATGCAATTTTTGGATTAGCATCAGGTTTAGATTATGTTTACCCAGTTCTTCAAAAGAATTTCCCAGATGTTAAATTAATTGCTTTAGGTTATAACGATTCATGCAAGAGTTTAATGGAATCAGATAAACTTATCGCTTGTGGAAATAATAATCATTGCCAATCAATTGCTTCATGCTTTGTTAGAATTATGAATTCAGTTGATGGAAAGCAATATAGTGATGCATCAAGTGGGAAATATAATATCGATGGAATTGTTCAAGGTATTGCTTCATATCCTGTCGCATATAGTGCCTCAACTTTAGATGATTTAGTAACTTATGGTATGGGCGCAGGAAGTGATGGAATGAAAAATGGTCCTGTTACTGCTGAAGAACTTAAAAAAGTAATGTTATCTTATAATTCAAGTGCAACATTAGCTGATTTAAATTCTTTAACTAATAGAACAGTTGATGAAATTAAAACTTTAAGAAAATAAAATCTCCGAAAAAGCCAAAATATTTTGAAGAGATGAAATACTCTCTTCAAAATATGGAGGAGGAAGCCTATGAAACAAAATATTTTAAAAATCGTTAAAAATTATAGTAAAACATTAATCTTTCCTATTTTAATGTATGCTGCTTTTGCAATTTTAAATTTATGTGTAAGTGGTTCAACTTTCTTTTCTAGTATTATTACAAGAAATATTATTTTGAATTCAATTTTAAATACAATTGTTGCAATGGCGATATCAATTCCTCTTTCACAAGGAAGATGGGATTATGCTTGTGGAACAATTGCAACATTAGGTGGGATTATTGGTGTTCAAATAGGAATGGCACTAAATCTAAATGTATTTTTATTGGCTTTAGTGTGTATTTTAGTTTGTATATGTTTAGCTTTAATTGAAGCATTAATTTATATAACTTTAAGAGTTTCAACAATGATCATGTCGTTAGGTGTCGTTATGATTTATGAAGCGATGACAAATATTTTGTTTGATGGGAAAGGCGTTAACTTATTTCAAGCAGATTTAACTTATTCAACGGCTATAACTCAATTTTATCAATTACCATGGGCGTTTATTGTGTTAGTAATTTGTATGATTATTGTGTATTTCATATTGTATAAGACTAGAATTGGTGCAGATATTAAGTCGATTGGTGCAAATTCTAAACTTGCGATTAATTCAGGAGTTAACGAAAAGAAAAACATAATTATTGTTTATATAATTTGTGGTGGATTGCTTGGAGTTGCAGCTTTAATGAATGCTTGTAATGCTCAAATCACTGCTGCCTCTAATTTATCATCAACAAGTTTAATGTTTTCTTCTATGGGTGGTGTTTTAATTGGTTTATTTTTAGGAAATTATTCTAATTTACCTTGGGGAATGTTCTTAGGGTGTTTAGGAATGTCAATTATGTCTTATGGATTAAGTGCAATGGGTATTGATTCATCATTAGTTACAATTATTACAGGAATTGTAATTGTTGGTATAACTGCATATACATCAAATAAAGCTAAAATTGATGAAAAATTTAACAAATTCTTTAAAAAGAGGGTAAGTGAAAATGATTAATTTAAAAGACAATCCATTTTATTTGAGTGATGAAGATATAAAATGGGTTTATGATACTTTATCTAAAATGACTACAAAGCAGAAAATTGGTCAATTATTTTTCTTAACTGCTTATGGAAATGATAGAGAATACCTTTTAAAAGTTGCAAAAGAAATTGAAGCAGGAGGTCTTATGTTTAGACCGATTGCTATGGAAGATTTAGTTAAAGGAATTGCAACTCTTCAAGAAAATTCTAATATTCCAATGCTTATTTCAGCTAATTTAGAATCAGGCGGAAATGGTATATGTAAAGAAGGTACTAAAGTTGGTTCACAAATGGCAATTGCAGCAACAGATGATACTTTTTATGCTTCTAAACTAGGAGAAATTTGCGCAAAAGAAGCATTAGCTGTTGGTTGTAATTATGCTTTTGCTCCAGTTACAGATATTGATTTTAATTTTAGAAATCCTATTACAAACACAAGAACTTATGGTTCTAATGTAGATCGAGTTTTAAATATGTCTAAGGCCTATATGAAGGCATGTCAAGATTTAGGTGTTGCCGTTTCAATTAAACATTTTCCAGGTGATGGAGTTGATGAAAGAGATCAACACTTATTAACTTCAATTAATAGTTTATATACTGAAGAATGGGATAAAACGTATGGGAAAATATATAAAACCTTAATAGATAATGGAGCAAAAACTGTGATGGTAGGCCACATAATGCAGCCATGCTATTCAAAGTTTTTAAATCCTTCACTTAAAGATGAAGATATTTTGCCTGCTTCATTGTCAAAAGAATTGTTAAATGATTTATTAAGGAAACGTTTAGGTTTTAATGGATTAATTATAAGTGATGCAACAACAATGACTGGTTTTTGTCAACCAATGGGAAGAAAAAAAGCTGTCCCTTATGCAATTAGTGCAGGATGTGATATTTTCTTATTTACAAAAAATTTAGAAGAAGATTATAAATTTATGATTGATGGTTATAATGAAGGAGTTATAACTGATGAAAGACTTAATGAAGCAGTAACTAGAATTCTTGCTTTAAAGGCTTCATTAAATTTGAATAAGAAAAATAATATTCCTAATTTTGAAGATGCTAAAAAAGTTGTAGGCAAAAAAGAATTTAAAGTTATTGCAAGAGAAGTTGCAGACAAATCAATTACTTTAGTAAAAGAAGAAAAAGGAGTATTGCCAATCAATAAATCTAAGGTTAAAAATATCTTAGTTTATGATATTGAATCTGGCGAGAATGCTCTTGGATATGTTAGAGAAAGTGGAATTGGAGAAAAATTCATTAATTTACTTAAAAAAGAAGGTTTTAATGTAACTTTATTTGAAGCCGGAGGAAGATTTGAAGGTAAACAAGTTAAATTCGAAGATATGGTTAATAATTTTGATTTATTAATTTATGTTTGTAATTTAGCAACTAAATCAAATCAAACAACTGTAAGAATTGAATGGATGAATCCTATGGGAGTTAATTGTCCGATATATATAAATAATATTCCTACAATATTTATTTCAACAGAAAACCCATATCATTTACTTGATGTTCCAAGAATGAAAACATTTATAAATTGTTATATGTCTAATGAATTTACCCTTGATTTACTCATAGATAAACTTATGGGCAGATCAAAGTTTAAAGGAATTAGTCCAATAGATCCATTTTGTGGAAAATGGGATACAAAATTATAGAAAGAAGGTTTATAGAATGATTAATAAAGTAATAAAGTTATTTGGCGATAGTGAAGCAACACTTACAACTTATGTTTTGCAAGATGGCGAATATGCTTCAATTGGAAAAAAGCATCCTGCAATGCTAGTTTGTCCTGGTGGTGGATATCAATATGTTAGTAAAAATGAAGGTGAACCTATTGCTTTAGCATACAATAAAAAAGGTTACCATGCTTTTGTTTTAACTTATTCTACTGGTTTTGGCCATCCATTTCCTGAACAGTTAAAAGAAGCCGCTAAAGCTATGGAAATCATTCGTGAGAATGCAAAGGAATGGAATGTTGATCCTAATGATATCTCTGTTTCTGGTTTTAGTGCTGGTGGTCACTTAGCTTTATCTTTAGGTTGTTTTTGGAATCATAAATTTCTAAGTGATTTACTAGGTGCAAAAAATGAATTATTTAAACCTAATTATGTTGTGGTTGGTTATCCAGCAATTACTTTACATGAATGGAATACTAAACCAATTGATCCTCAAATTGTTAAATTAATGGAAAGTGGAGCTATGCCAGATTTAAGAGGTCTAAGCATCCCTCAAATTCTTTCAGGGAAAAAAGATGTAACAAATGAAGAAGCTGAGTATTTTAACTTAGTAAATCATGTTTCAAAAGACACGCCAAAAACATTCATGTGGGTATCTAACGAGGATACATTAATTCATCCATCAGATTTATGGTTGTTCGCTGAAAAGTTAAGAGAAAACGAAATAGACTATGAAATGCATATATTTGCAAAAGGTCCTCATGGACAAGGTTTATCTGACGATACAATTATTAATGAAAACATGCTTAAAAGAATGCATTTGGAAGATTGGTTCAATCTTTCTATTAAGTGGCTTAAAGAAAATAGGGAGTTAAATAAATAATGATAAAAGGGGTTATTTTTGATTTAGATGGAGTTATTTGTTCAACTGATGACTATCATTATGAAGCATGGAAAACCATTGCAGATTCTTTAGGAATTTATTTTGATCGTGAAATTAATAATCGACTTAGAGGTGTTTCACGTATGGATAGTTTAGATATCATACTTGAAAAATCTACAATTAAATATACTAAGGATCAAAAAATCAAATTTGCTGAAGAAAAAAACAATATTTATAAAAAATTATTAAAAAATATTACACCATTAGATTGTTCTGATGATGTTAGATATACTTTAAATGAATTAAAAAGAAGAGGTATTTTAATCGCAATCGGTTCTTCTAGTAAAAATACACCATTAATTTTAAAACAACTAGGAATTTATGATTGGTTTGATGCTATTTCAGATGGAAACAATATTACAAAGTCAAAACCAGATCCTGAAGTATTTTTAAAGGCAGCTGAATTTTTAAAATTAGATTCTAAAGAATGCTTGGTTGTTGAAGATGCAATTGCTGGAATTAATGCTGGAATTGTGGGTGGATTTATAACGGCAGCAATAGGTGATGCAGCAAAATATGATAAGGCAACTTATAAATTATCTAAGCTTTCAGACCTTTTAAACTATATTTCGAAATAATTTTTCAAATATGTTTTTTATATGATTTGGTCACTATAATTTCATATTCGAATATGAAATAAATTTATTTATTCTTTAAATAATCAGATGGGGTTATCCCATTTTTTTCTTTGAATATTCGAGAAAAATATCTTGGATCAAAAAATCCACAAGATAATGAAATTTCACTAATTGTCATATGCAAATCTTTATTTTTATCCATTAATTCTTTTGAATAATCAATTCTTATTTTTGTTAAATATTCAAGAGGAGTTAACCCCGTTTCATTTTTTAATAATTTTCTTATATGGTCACTAGAATATCCGGATTGAGATAATAAGTTTTCAATATTTAATTTATAATCGCTAAAATTAATACGCAATTCATGACATATTTTGTCCACAATTGAATTTCTTTGTTTATTTAATATTTTAAAGTTAACAGCGGTTATTAAAGCTTCATATAAGGAATTAAATACAATGTCATTATTTTCTTTTGCAATATAAAGAGGCAATAAAATGGATAATAACTTTTCTATGGTTTTACTATTATCATCATCAAGAATTAAAACATCTTCGTCAATTTTAATGTCATCAGTTTGAAAAAATATATCTCTAAACCCGGTTTTTGAAGATTTAGAATGTTTTACTTTTTTATTTATGATATGAATTGTTCCTGGTCTGAATTTATATTCTTTTCCATTTATATTTGAAATTCCTTCGCCTTCATAATTTAAAATAATTTCAGTTTGATTATGAAAATGATTTTTATGATATTTAAAAGATTCATTTGAGGTTCCAATTAGATAAAGTGACATACTTAATTTTAATTTAGAATATCGTTTTTGTCCACATTTTTGACGGTTATCTTACTCATTATTTTTCTTTAATGTATATAGAATTAAAACAACGATAAAGGAGTGATTCTAATGAAAATTGGTGTTATTGGTTGCGGAATGATTTCAGATGTTTATCTTAAAAACTTTACTACTATATTTAGCGATAAAATAAATGTTATTGGTGTAGCAGATATTAATCTTTTAGCGAGTGATGAAAAGGCAAAAAAATATAATTTGAAATCAATGTCAGTTGATGAATTAATAAATAATCAAGAAATTGAATTAATAGTTGATCTAACAAATCCAGTTTCACATTATGAAATAGGAATGAAATGTCTAAATGCAAATAAAAGTCATTATAGTGAAAAACCTTTAGCTTTAACTATAAAAGAAGGTGAGGAATTATTAAATTTAGCAAATAAGAAAGGATTATATTGTGCTTGTGCGCCCGATACTTTTTTAGGTGATGGGTATCATTTTGTTAAAAAAGTTTTGCTAGAAGGAGTAATTGGCAAACCAATTGGATTCAGCGCTAACTTATTATCTCGAGGTCCTGAATCATTTCATTTAAATCCAAGATTTTTATATTCAAACGGCGCTGGCCCTTTAATGGATATGGGTCCATATTATTTAACAAGTTTAGTTAAATTATTTGGAAATGTCGATAAAGTAATTTCATTGAATAAAAAAACTTACAATGAAAGAACTGTCATGAATGAAAAAAGTAAGTTATATTCGACTAAATTTTCTGTTGATGTAGATACTTATTATTCTAGTCTATTAGAATTTAAAAACGGAATAATTGGTAATATTACTATTACTTGGGATATGGGAAATGCATATTGGAAATCTGAGGTTCCTAATTTAGTTATTTATGGAACAGATGGAATGTTGATTTGCCCCGATCCAAATACTTTTTCAGGAATAAGCGATAATCCTTTTGGAGAACCAACGAATTATATTGTTATTCGTCATAATGATGGAAACGAAGAAAAAATTGAATACGAAACTAAATATAATTTCAATGCAAGAGGACTTGGCGTATATCAATATGTTATTTCAAAAGAATTAAAAAAAGAACCTGAAATTACGCCAAAATTATGTATGCATGTATTGGAAGTCATGTTATCAATTGTTAATTCAAAAAATGAATTTATAAAAATTAAAAATCAATTATAAAGGGAGTCATTATTTATGAAATTTAAAAGAGCTTGTTTAACTAAACCAGGAAATTTTGAAATTTTTGAAGTTGACGAAGAACCAGGAAATGGTCAAGTCTTATTAAAAATAGCTGGATGTGGTCTCTGCAATTGGGAATTAAATTTTTGGGATGGGAATTTAAATTTCCAAGGTTATCCTCATAAACTTGGACATGAATTTACTGGTATAGTAGAAAAAGTAGGACCAAACTGTAAGAAGCTAAAAGTTGGAGATAGAGTTAGTGCTTTATCACGTGGTTTTGGAGGCTTTGCAGAATATCGTGTTACAAATGAATCTGAATGTGAGCTTGTTTCTAAGGATGTTAAATTAAAATACGCAATGGGCGAACCACAAAAATGTGTTGTAACAGTTTTAAGAACTGCACATCCTGAAGCTGGCGATTATGGAGTAATTCAAGGTTGTGGTCCAATGGGTTTATGGTGTATTGAAGCTTTAAAAGGTAATTTATTAACTAAATTAATTGCTGTTGATATTGATGATGAAAAGCTAAAATTAGCAAAAAAACTTGGCGCTACCGATACAATTAATTCAAAAGAAGAAAATGTAGCAGAAAAAATTAAAGAACTTAGCAATGGACATATGGCTGATTTTGTAATTGAAGGAACTGGTGTTCCAAACCTTTTAAATAATGCTCAAGATTATTTAAGATCTAAAAATGGTCGTTTAGTATTGATGAGTTCTCACCATGATAAATGTGAATTTGATTTTAGAAAAGCTATTGATAAAGGTATAGATATTTTAGTTGCACATCCTCCAAGAAGTCAAAATGAATTCGATGATTTTAGAAGAGCAATTAATTTGATTAACAATCATACATTTAATAATGAGCCATTAATTACTAATGTATATTCTATTTATGAAATGAATAAAGCATTTCGTGATTTAGCAAACAAACCAAAAGGTTTTATTAAAGGCGTTGTAGTCGTTAATGATATTGATTAAGTAATTTGGTAAAAAGTTTTTCAATTTTAAAACAAAATTATTGTTTCGCTATTAAATTGATGGTTAATAAAAAGTATAAATATTTTTGTGCAAATCAATTTGCTACAAATCAATTTGCACAAAAAAATAAACAAATTGGCTGGTATATTTAATTATTATCAGTCTTTTTTGTATTTTATTTATACCTTAAATAATCACTAAATCTAGGAAGAGCAAAACAAACTGTACCATAACTATTAGAAGTTATAACTCCTTTTTTAATCAAGGTGTTTTTATAAAGGGTCATTAAAGAATCACTTATTTTTGTTTTGATTTTAATATCTTTGAGTTTGACGTCTTGATCTGTTTTTATTGCATGTAATATTTTTTGTTCATTATTTGACAAATCAAAATAAATCTTATCGTAAACATATTCAGCCAAATATTGGTCAAACTCTAAAAGAATAATTTGATCTACATCTTTTTTATTTGCTTTAAAAAGAATATATCCTAAAGCTTGAAATGCAAAAGCATAACCTTTCGTCATTTTTGCAAGTTTTAGGGAAGTTTCTTCATCACATTCTAAATATTTTTGATATTGAGATGAAATGCTTCCAATAAATAGTGGTGATAAATATACTTTTTTTGCTCTATATAAGAATGTCAAAGATTTATCATCTTGAAGTTTCGAAACGTTTTCATAAAGTCCTGTCATTAAAAGTCTAATAGGATAATTTTGTCTTAATAAAGATTGGAATTCTTGAATAAAATATTTCATATCTGAAGAATTATCGACTTCATCAATAGTAATCAAAACTTTTATATTTTTCTTTTTTAAAACATCTAGCATCTTTTTTAATAGTGTGTTAACGGTTGAAACTGGTTTATCGCCTTTAAGAGAAAAAGTTATTCCTTTAAATGAGAAACTAAATTCTCCTTTAAGAAAATGGAATTTATTTTTGCTAGATTCATAAATCTCTGAAGCAATATTTTCTAAAATGTTATTTTTTGGACCTGGATCAACAATCAACCATTTATCATCTTTTGATAAATCATTGCAAATTGATGTCATAAAAACAGTTTTTCCGCTCCCTCTTGGTCCAACAATAATTGTTGCATGGTTAGAAGGAAAGTCATCACTTATATCTTCAATTATTTGTGTTTTTTCATTTACTCTATCAACATAATTTAATGGTTCTGTACCAAAAGAAATTGAAAATGGATTTTTGGACATATGATTTTCCTCCTATTTATTTCTTAAATTATAAATTTTAAATTTTAATATTTCAATGTGAAAGTTTATGAAACTATATTAAACCTTATTAATGTTTTTAAAAATATGAAAGTATGTGAAACTATATGAAACTTTATTAATGTTTTTAAAAATATGAAAGTATGTGAAACTATATGAAACTTTTTATAACTTTTGATTTTTTTAGTAACTTTTTACAACTATTTCATATTTGAAAATAGAGGCTTCAAATATGAAATATATTTGTCTATACCGAGCATAAATCATTTATGCGAATAAAAAATTGCCACAAGAGTGACAATTTTTTAATAAAGAGAAATTTAGTATTTATCCTAATATTTTTGAAATGTTAACAGCTGCAATTGCTCCATCATTAATTGCAGTAACAACTTGTCTAATGTCCTTTTTTCGGCAATCTCCTACGGCATAAAGTAGTGGAGTTTTAGTTTGCATATTTTCATCTACAACAATGAATCCTTTATCTAAATCTACAAGATTTTTGAAGTTTTCATTGCATGGAATCTGTCCTATTGCAATAAAGACGCCATGACATTTTATTTCTTTTTCTTCATTTGTTTGTGTATTTTTAAACACAAGACCTTCGATTTCTTTATTTCCTTCAAACTTAATTAAATTTAAGTAATGTTCGACTTTAACATTTGGTTTTGATAATAGTGTATTAACAAGAGTTTGTTCACCAAACCATTTCCCAAACAAAGTACAAACAGTTACAGTTTTACAATAATTACTTAAATTAATTGCGTATTGAAGAGCGGTATTTGCATCACCAATAACAACTACATCTTGATTTTTAAAGAAGGCACCATCGCAAGTTGCACAATATGAGATTCCTTTTCCAGTAAGTTCTTCTTCTTGAGGGACACCAATTTTACGATGTTTACAACCAGTTGCAAGAATAACTGATCTTGATTCATGTGTGCCATAATTAGTGTCGACTATGAATTTATTTTTGTCCTTAGTGATTTTTTTAACTTCTTCAAGTTCAAACTTTGCTCCTAAATCCATAACTTGATCAAATAAGTTACTTGCAAATTCTGAACCACTTATTGCTTTAATTGATGGATAATTTTCAAGTCTTGGTGAGTTAGCAATTTGTCCACCAAAGTTTTCTTTTTCAAGGATTAAAACGGATTTACCAGCTCTTAATAGATATAAAGCGGCGGTCATTCCTGAAGGACCGCCACCAATAATAATTGTATCTATCATAACTTATAAGGTATCCTTATGAGATTCTTCGATAAATCCTTTAATTAATGATGCATTTTCGTAAACATCATAACTATTTCCATCTGGTACAAGTAAAGTTGGAGCTTTCTTAATACCAAATTTTATAGTCGTATCAATATCTTCTTCTGCATCGACTACTTTATATTGAATGCCTGCTTTATCAAGTAACATTTTTGCCATCTTACAATTTGGACAATCTTTTCTTGAGAATAAAGTAATTTCTTTTACGCTTGGATGACCACAATTTTCATTCTCTTCATCGTGACAAACTGTTCCATCAAGAGATGAGAATCTAGAAGCCTCAAGAGTATATTCTTTTCTATCTTTAAATTCTTCAGTTTTACCAGCATTCCAATTTTTAATTGGACGATAGTAACCAGTGATACGAGAATAGACTTCAGTTTCTTTTCCACAAACTGGGCATTTATGAACTTCGCCTGCAATATAACCATGATCTTCACAAACTGAATATGTAGGTGACATTGTGAAATATGGAATGTGGTAATTCTCAGCAATCTTTCTAACTAATGTCATACATGCTTGCCATGATGGAAGTTTTTCACCGAGGAAAGTATGGAAGACAGTTCCTGAAGTATAAAGGGTTTGAAGTTTATCTTGAACATCAAGAGCAGTAAAGACGTCTTCTGTATATCCAACTGGTAAGTGACTACTATTTGTATAATATGGAGTCTTATCATTATCGTTACCACTTGCGGTAATAATGTCTGGATATCTTTCTTTATCGTGTTTTGCTAAACGATAAGAAGTTGATTCTGCAGGAGTTGCTTCAAGGTTATATAAATCACCATATTGTTCTTGATAATCGCTTAATTTATTTCTCATGAAATTTAAGACTTCGACTGCAAAATCTTGCGCATTCTTGTGGGTTAAATCATTCTTGACCCAACGTGCATTTAAGCAACATTCATTCATACCAACAAGGCCGATAGTGGAGAAGTGATTACTAAATGTACCTAAATATCTCTTAGTATATGGATATAATCCAGCTTCAAGAAGAGCAGTAACTGTATCACGTTTAATCTTCAAGCTTCTTGCACTAATATCCATTAATTTTTCAAGTCTTGCATAGAAGTCAGCTTTATCAGTTGCAAGATAACCAATACGAGGTAAGTTAATTGTTACAACACCAATTGATCCAGTTGATTCGCCACTTCCAAAGAAACCACCTGCTTTTTTACGTAATTCACGTAAATCAAGTCTTAAACGGCAGCACATACTTCTAACATCGCTTGGTTCCATATCACTATTAATATAGTTTGAGAAATATGGAGTTCCATATTTTGCTGTCATTTCAAATAATAATTTATTATTTTCAGTTTCTGACCAATCAAAATCACGAGTAATGGAATAAGTTGGAATTGGATATTGGAATCCTCTACCATTAGCATCACCTTCAATCATGCATTCAATGAAGGCTTTATTAACCATATCCATTTCTTTTTTGCAATCTTTATATTTGAAGTTTTGTTCAACGCCACCAACAATTGCATTTAAGTTTGCAAGGTCGTTTGGACAAACCCAATCAAGGGTTATATTTGTAAATGGTGCTTGAGTTCCCCAACGTGATGGAGTGTTAACACCAAAAATAAATGATTGGATGCATTGTTTAACTTCTTTATAAGATAAATTATCTTTTTTAACAAATGGAGCAAGATAGGTATCAAAACTTGAAAAAGCTTGTGCGCCTGCCCATTCATTTTGCATAATTCCTAAGAAGTTAACCATTTGGTTACATAAAGTAGATAAGTGACTTGCAGGAGTTGAAGAAATCTTTCCTGGAACGCCTCCTAATCCTTCTTTAATAAGTTGTTTTAAACTCCAACCTGCACAATATCCAGTAAGCATGCTTAAATCATGAATATGGATATCTGCATTTTTATGAGCATCACCAATTTCTTGATCATAAATTTGGCTTAACCAATAGTTAGCAGTAATAGCGCCACTATTTGAAAGAATTAAACCACCAACACTATATGTAACAGTAGAATTTTCTTTAACTCTCCAATCTGAAATATGTAAATAATTATCAACTAATTTTTTATAATCGAGAGTAGTGGAAGCCATATTACGTAAAGTAGTATGTTTTTGTCTATAAAGCATATAAGCTTTAGCAACTTTAACATAGCCTGCTTGGATTAATGTAATTTCAACACAGTCTTGAATATCTTCGACTGAAATAACATCACCTTTAACTCTATCATTAAAATTACTTGTAACTTTTAATGATAATAATTGAATGATTTCTTGAGTATAGCCTACATGTTCAGCAATAAAAGCTTTTTCAATTGCTTTTTCAATTTTGTCTAAACTAAATTCAACAATACTTCCATCTCTTTTTTTAACACTTAACATAATCGTCTCCTAAAATAATTAACGAAACTTAGATAAAAAGATAAGGGAAAGAAGTCTTGACCCTTATAATTTTGTGTCAAAGTTTTGTAACTATAATTTAAAGTAGAAAATGCTTTTTAAGAACAAGAAAAAATTTCAAATTTGTTAACTTAAACTTGCAAATAATTTTTGCCCTCAAAAAAATGGACAATTAGTACTAATTTAGTAATTATTTTAACGATTAGTAGTTTGACACTGACAAAAAAATAATCTTTACAGTGTCAAAATTTAATGTGGATAACTCAAAATCGGTAAAAAAGTTATGAAATGATGCCGAATTTTACACTATACAATCTTTATTTTTTCTTTAAAAATATCTGACTATAAGT
>CAVGUA010000028.1:0-2923 GCA_963632335.1 Parabacteroides goldsteinii | reverse complement strand
GAAAAAAACCCGAATAAATTACGGAAAAAAACCCGAAAAATTATTGAGGATTAGTTTTAAAAATGTTAAATTATAGTTAATCATGGAAAAGAAAGTATATTACAAGAGAATTATTGATAAAAAATTGGATTTAAATTTAAGGGCTTTTGGAGCAACTAATATTATTGGACCAAAATGGTGCGGAAAAACTTTTACTGCTGAACAAAGAGTTAAAAGTAAATTAATGTTACAAAAAATAACTGATCTTGATTCTTTAGAATACAAGATTAAGTTAACGCCATATTTACTTCTTGAAGGCGAAAAACCTAGATTAATTGATGAATGGCAAGATTTACCAGCTATATATGATGTTGTAAGGGCGTATTGTGATGAATTTGGAGGAAAAGGGAATTTTATTTTGACTGGGTCAACTTCTAAAATTAAAAAGACAAGACATACAGGAACTGGAAGAATATCTACTTTAAAAATGTATCCTATGAGTTTATATGAATCAAAAGAAAGTGATGGTTCCGTTTCGTTACTTGATTTATTTGATAAAAAAGAGAATTTGAAAAATGGTTGTATAGCTTCGTTATCCTTAGAGGATTTAATTTATGCTGCTTGTAGAGGTGGATGGCCTGAATCTGTTTTAATGGAAGATAAAGAAGCGGCTTTAATTATTCCTAAAGATTTATATAAACAAATTTATACTAAAGATATGTTTAATGTGGATGAAGTAAAAAGAAAACCATCCATTATGCAAGCTATTTTAAAAAGTTATGGAAGAAATATTTCGACATTGGCTAAAAAAGTTAATATTTTAAAAGATGTTAGGGCAACAAATAATATAAGCGAAGAAACATTAGACGATTATATTAATGTATTGGAAAAACTATATATTATTGAAGATTTATATGGTTGGTGTCCTAATATTAGGTCTAAATCTGCTATTAGGAGCGGAAGAAAAAGAGAATTTGTTGATCCATCAATTGCTGTTGTTGCCGAAAATGGTTCGCCATCTATTTATTTAAATGATTTGAAATCTTTTGGGTTTATTTTTGAAACTTTATGTATTAGAGATTTAAGAGTTTATTCATCAGCTTTAGATGGAGAAATTTCTTATTATCATGATAAATATGATTTAGAGTGTGATGCTGTCCTTCATTTAAATGATGGTAGATATGCTTTAATAGAGTTTAAACTTGGTGATTTTGAAATTGAAAAAGGCGCAAAAAACTTAAACAAGATTGAAGAATTAATTAAAAAACATAACGATACTAATGAAATAAAAATAAGAATGCCTGATCTTAAATTAATTATTACGGCTTCTCAATATGGTTTTAAAAGAGAAGATGATGTATATGTTGTGCCAATAAGTTGTTTAAAAGACTAAGTTAATTTAAGTTCTAAACCTTATTTTTGTTTTTATAAAATATTTATCACGAAAGTTTGCAACAAAATACCACGAAAGTTTGCAACAAAATACCACGAAAGTTTGCAACGGATAATTAAATATATTATTATATTCTTATCAAAAAGGAATAATTTACATGGAATATAAAAGCAGAATAGCTGATTGCATATTAAAAGAAAAATTAGAAACTTTCGGGGGAGTTTTAATCGTTGGAACAAAAGGATGCGGAAAAACAACTACTGCAAAACATCAAGCAAAAAGTTTTGTTGAATTTCAAAATGAAGATGTTAGAGAGCAACTATTAGAAACTGCATCTATATCGCCTTCAAAATTATTAATAGGTTCAAAGCCAAGACTTTTTGATGAATGGCAAGATGCACCTAAAATTTGGGGAGCTATAAGAAAAAGTATCGATGATGAAAATGAATTAGGTTTTTATATTCTTACAGGATCAACATCGAGCAAAGTTGCAACACCTCATACTGGTACTTTAAGAATTAGTACAATGAAAATGTATCCTTTAAGTTTATTTGAAAGCGAAGAATCTAATGGAGAAGTTTCATTAATTGATTTATTTAATCATCCAGAAAATTTTGATGGTTGTAAATCAAATTTAAGTATAGATGATTTAATTTTTGCTATTTGTCGAGGTGGGTGGCCAAGTTGCTTAAAGATAAAAAAGAAAGAATTAAAGTTAAAAATCGTAAATGATTTATTTTATCAAACTTGTTATAAAGATATTTCTTCTATTGATGGAGTAAATAGAAATCCGCTTATTGCATCAAATATATTAAAATCTTATTCAAGAAATTTATGTACTTTATCCGAATATAAAACAATAATAGCCGATATAAATGCAAATATGACAGTTTCTGATAGAACTTTTTATGATTATATAAAAAAGTTAGAAGAATTGTATATTGTTGAAGACATAAATGCTTGGTGTCCTTCAATTAGATCTAAAAGTAATATTAGATCAAGTAAAAAACGAAATTTCGTTGATCCTTCAATTGCAGTAGCAGCTCTTGGATTATCTCCTGAATACTTTAACACGTATTTTAAAACATTAGGTTTTTTATTTGAGTCTTTAGTTATTAGAGATTTAAAAATTTATTCGTCTAAAATGAAGGGAGAAATTTCTTATTATCATGACCGTTATGGTTTAGAAGCAGATGGGGTTTTACATTTAAATGATGGAAGATATGCTCTTCTTGAATTTAAGTTAGGTAGTAATGAAATAGATAAAGGTGCAGCACATTTATTAGAAATAGAAAGATTAATTAAAGAACATAATAAAAAAGAAACTCAAGTTCCTTTAAGATTACCAGATTTAAAAATAATTATAACTGGAACTGAATATGGTTATAAAAGAAAAGATGGGGTATTTGTTATTCCTATTGGATGCCTTAAAGATTAATAGTTTGTTTATTAACTATCTTTAATATAAGCCATAAATTTGCATATGTTCGATATTTTTATTAATATATAGATATGGATTTTGCAGGATTACAAAAAATATCTTTAGTAGAT
>CAVGUA010000027.1:0-7406 GCA_963632335.1 Parabacteroides goldsteinii | reverse complement strand
ATAATTCTCTAATTATGTAAGATTTTCCAACTTGTTTTGCTCCATCAATACATAATATTTTCTCTTCATTACCACTCAAATAATCTTCGATATATTTCGAAATTTTTCTATACATGATTTATTGGTTCTCCGTTTTTCCAACTTTTTTAAAGGGTAAATTTTACGCTTTTCCAAAAATATTTTTTGGACAATGCTCCCCTTTTTTTAGAAAAGTTGAAATTGTAAATATCAAAACTCGCTTGGAATTTTTTCTTTTCCTTTCAATGTTTTTGATTATGCAATTAGAGTTCAAAAACAACAATCATATCTTTGTTTCAGTAACAAGTTTTAAAAATTACTGCCAAACTTACGGTTATTTTACTGCCAAACTTACGGTTATTTTACTGCCAAACTTGCGGTTATTTTACTGCCAAACTTGCGGTTTTGAAGTTTTAATGTATAATAAAAATGAGGTTTTAAGATGGAAAGAAAATATATAAAACGCTTATTTGATGAAGAATTAGAATTTTATTTAAAAAGTGTTGGAGCAATTCAAATAGTTGGTCCTAAATGGTGTGGAAAATCAACGACGGCAAAAAGACATGCTGCATCAATAATTGATTTAATGAAAGATAAAGATAGGAAGCAATTTATTCCACTTGCAAAAGAAGCTCCAGAAGTATTGCTTGATTATGGTAAAAAGCCATTATTAATTGATGAATGGCAAATTATTTCTTTTATATTTAATTCTTTAAAAGCAAAAATCGATGAAAACGGAACATTTGGACAATATATATTAACTGGAAGTGTAACAGATTCTTTACTTAATAATGAATCACTAAACAATAGTTATGAAAAACACACTGGAACAGGAAGAATAATTAAAAAGATGATGAGAACGATGTCACTACTAGAAAGTAATGATAGTACTGGAGACATTTCTTTAAATGATTTAAAAAATGGGAAGTTTAAAAAGGTAATTATTGATAAAGATATCAAAGATTATGCATATTTAATTTGTAGAGGTGGATGGCCTCTTTCCATTAATCAAGAAAGTGATGTTGCTCTTCAACAAGCAAAAACCTTTTATAATGGTCTTATTAATGATGATATCTTTTCTCTTAATGATATAAAACTTAGAAAAAATCCAACAAGAGCAGAAAAGCTATTAAAAGCATATGCAAGAAATATTTCTACTGAAGCTTCAAATGAATCTATAAAAAAAGATTTAATTGATAATGGGGACATAATAGATAAAGAAACATTTGATAAATATATACTTGCTTTAAAACGTTTGTTTATTATAGATGAACTTGAAGCTTGGAACCCAAATTTAAGAAGTAAAACTGCAATAAGAAGCAAAAATATTAGACATTTTGTAGATCCATCAATTGCTGCTACGGCACTTGGCATTACAAAAGATAGTTTATTATTAGACATTAAAACGTTTGGCTTTCTTTTTGAATCATTAGCTATTAGAGATTTAAAAATATATGCAGATCATCTTGGAGCAAAAGTCTTTCACTATAGAGATAAATTAGATAGAGAAACCGATGCTGTAATAGTTTTTAATGATGGATCATGGGGATTAATTGAAGTTAAACTATCTAACGAAGAAGAGATTAAAAAAGCTAGTGATAAACTAGTAAAACTTTCAAAAGATATCATTAATAAAGATAATCCAACACCAACATTTTTAATGATTATTACTACCAATAAAACATCTTATAAAGACGAAAATGGTGTTTATATTGTTCCATTAGGCGCCTTAGGAGTTTAAATAAATTTTTGAAAATATTTTGCAATGAAATGCACAAATTTTAAAAATCTTAGAAATTATAAGTAAATAAATATACAACTAAAACCCTATAAATTTATAAAGTGCCGCTAAAATACATTTTATTTTGAATAGTTTGCAAAACTTAACACATTCATAAACTTTTTAAGTTACTTAGGTCATTCAAAAAACAAAACCAATAATTGTAATTTCTTAAAAGATAAAAGATTCTCTAAAAGTCATATTTAACTTTCCCTAAAACGAATGTTAAATAATGTGGAATCGTGATTATATCTCCTTCTTCGCTTATATTATAGTTACCAATTTTAATTAATTTAACTTTTCCATAATGCTCAGGATGTTTCATAATTGTTTTGCTAGATTTAGTATTACCGGTTTTTGCTTTAGCTTCTATTAAAGTAGCAAACCCTTTATAAGAAATAACAAAATCTACCTCCAATCCGGTATCTTTTGCAAAATAATATGTATCTATTCCAGCTTTATTTAAAGAATCAAAAATTAATGCTTCATAGATCGCACCCTTACCTTGACCTAAATCACCCTGTTTTAATGCTCTTAATGTATCAATCCCATACATTGAAGTAACTATTCCTATATCTTCTGGAAAAAGTTTAAACTGATTGAGAATTTTTTCTCCTGCTAAAGGAAGAGAAGGAATATTTAGGTTAAAAACTTTATAAACAATATGTGCTTGTTTTAAATATTCAATAGAATCTAGTTTATTAAAAGCATTGTTTCCTTCGACTTTCGAAACAATAAATCTTTTATTTTCTTTTGATAAAAACGTTGGAATCAAGTCAAAAACACTTTGTATTCTTGAAACTTCTGAAGTTTTAAAAAAAGGGTTTCCATTTTTATCTTTTCTTCTTCCAAAATCAGTTTTAATCGTTGCAACTATTCTATTTAAAATTTTATATGCTTCAATAATTTTTGATGTTTCCAAATACTTTAAAACAGCTTCTGGGAAGCCACTTACACACGCATATTTAATAAATAAGTCTTTAAATAAACCATCAATATTTTCTGGTATTGGAGTTTTTGTTTCGAAATAATTGAGTAATTGATTGATGTGTTTTTCTTTATATCCTAAAGCCCATAAAAATTCTTCAAAATCCATGGTTTTCATATTAACAATTTCTTCATACCCTACAGGAACAGGTGTTGCATCACCAATTACATAACCATTAATACCAAGATATGAACCACTTCCAATTATCATAAATCTTCCATCATCTTTGAAACTTTTAAAAGAAAGTCTTGCTTTAGGATAATCTTGAATTTCATCAAAGAAAAGTAATGTAGTTTTCGGATTAAAATCTTTATTCTCAAATCTTATAGAAATATTTGAAATAAGAGTATCAACATCTAGACTTTTTTCAAAATCTGAACAATATTCTGGATGTAGCCAAAAATTAAGCTCAACAAGATCTAAATTATTTGCTTTAGCAAATTCTCTTATTGATTTTGTCTTGCCACATTGTCTTGTTCCAACTATTAATAATGGAGTTTTGTTATCTTTTTCAAACCACTCATTTAAAAAAAATATCAATTTTTCTTTTTAAATACATAAAAATTAACCTTACTAATATAAGAATGCATAATAAAAAATATTGAAAGAAAAAGCAAAAATTCCAAGCGAGTTTTTTGCCAAAATGCAAAAATTCCAAGCGAGTTTTTGCCAAAGTACAAAAAATCTGAGAGAGCTTTGGTGTTTCATACTTTTCATCCTGAAGTGGTCTCTTTTTCACTTTTTTAGTATTTTTTTCAGTTCAACCGGAATTTTACTAAAAAAATCTATCGCCCTTTTTCAATTAGTGCAACATGTTGATAAAAGCTAATTTATTTATTCAACATTTGCCACTCAAGAATTTTATTTTTCAATAAATCCAATATATTTAGGTTTTAGAATCTCATCCAGTTTAAGTTTCTACGTTTTAATATGATATTCTTTCCTTACATTTGACATAATTTCTGGATCATCAAAATCATTTGACCTTGAGTCAATCATGTCTTCTGTTTCGGTAACAAGTTTAATAATTGCTGCCAAACTTGCGATTTTGAAGTTCTAGGTCCAGTTAAAATTACTACAGGAAAATGTTTTAATTGCTAAATCTAATATCTTCTTGATATGCCTTTCAATCATTTCAAAACCCTACTGAAAAAGAAAATCCGAAATAGCACATCAGATTTTCCGAAGTTCTACTTTAGATTTTACAAAAAATTATGCAAACATGATTTTTCTTAAAACTTCCTTATTTTTAATACTTTTTTAACTGCAAAGAGATTTATTCTTCAAACCAAATAATTGCCAACTGAAATGTTTTACTACTTTTGGTAAAAGTTTTCACTACAAAGAAAATAAATTTAAATTGAACTAATAGGAATGGCATATACCATTTCGTCAATTTTATATATTGTCTGAGTGTTGCATATGACAAAAGAATTTCCTATTTCGTAATTAGAATCTTTTAGTTTAGAAAATCCTTTAACGTCTGATTTATTAAAATTAACACCTGATTTGCATTCAATAAAATGCAAAACTCCTCCATCTAAGATTACTAAATCGATCTCATTTTGATTATTGTCTCTATAATAATAGAAATTACCTTTAATCCCATTATTTTTATAAGATTTTCGAATTTCATTCACAATATAGGTTTCAACAAATCTCCCTTTAAAAAAAGACCTTTCTAATACTTTAACATCATTTAATCCAGCTAAATAACAAGCAAGACCTGTATCGTTAAAATAAATTTTTGGTCTTTTTACAATTCTTTTAACGATAGATATTTCATTATATGGTTGAAGTAAATAAATGATATCTCCTGCAAGTAAAACACTAATCCAAGATTTAATTGTGTCTACCTTTACACCAACTGCTTTAGCAAGATTATCATATACAAGTTCTTCCCCAGTTAGCGAAGCCAAAATCTGAAGGAAATTTTGAAATTTATATTTATCTTTCAAATTAATAATTCTAGAGACGTCTCTTTCTAAATATGTAGAAACATAATCTGAATAAAAAGAATTAATATCTACACCTTTTTTTGAATATAGTTCAGGAAACATTCCTTTTACAATTAAGTTATATAAGTCATTCGCTTCTATTTTAAAATCTTTGCTTCGATTATTTAATTCAACTATATCAAAATCGAATTTAGTCTCATTTATTCCATATATTTCTCTCGTACTTAAAGAAGACATTCTTATAATGGCAACTCTTCCAGCAAGAGATTCACTTACGCCACTCATTAATTCATAAGCCTCTGAACCAGTTAAGATAAACATTCCATTGTTATTGCCTTTTTCAAATTTTGCTTTGTTAACAATCGATTCAATGACATCAAATAATCCTGGAGCATATTGAACTTCATCAATAATTAATGGTGATTTATGAGTTTGTAAAAACATTTCTGGATCAGTTTGCGCCATACGTCTTTCACTAATATCATCTAGCGATACATAGTTATAGTTCAATTCTTTCTTTATAGCGTAACATAATGTTGACTTCCCAACTTGTCTTGCACCAGTAATTAATACAATGGGTTTGCTTTTTAAACTTGTTAAAATTTGCTTTTTTATTGTTCTTGATATCATATTTTGACCTCGTTTTTATTCTACACTTTTTTAGTATTTTTTCCAGTTCAACTGGAAATTTTACTAAAAATTTATCACTTTTTCCAATTAGCGCAAAAGTATACGACAAAAAACCTTTTAAACTCTTGAGTACAAATGAAGGATAAATAAAATAGCTTTTATCGGCTTTTTTCTATTTTTCCAAACGCTATAGTACTATTTAATGCGCCTTTTTATTTAGTTCCTCCATTGATTCTTTTTTATATTAACTTAATTTTCTTCATCTAACTTTATAAAATATATTTGTTTTCTAAAAATAACAATGTATCTCCCATTTATGCAAGACCAGCAAAATCTTACTAAGTGCTTTTTAAAACTCTAAATAAAATTTTATCGAATTAAAAATGCTAAATAATGAGGAATAGAATATATTCCATCTTTATAACCTATATTTCCATTAATTAATTTAATTGCTTTATCGACTTTATATTTTTCTTTTTTAAGTAAAATATCTTTTAATGATCTAGTAGATCCATTATTTGCTTTTACTTCAATTAACGTTAATTCATTATTTACCTTGGTAACAAAATCAATTTCTGTTTCAGAATTTTTATTATAGTAATAAAGATTTTTATTATTCTTTATAAAAGCTTCTGCAATAATGTTTTCATAAATTGCACCATTATATATTTTAAAGTCACCATTAATAATGTTATCCATACTTCCATCTTCTAGCATTGCAACAAATAAACCACTATCAGCTACATAAATTTTAAAAATATCTTGCGAAACATTGCCATCAAGTGGTAATTCAAGCGAATTAAGATTAAAACACAATTTGATAAGTCCAAATTCTTCAAGCCAAGTTATTGCATCACGATAATCTCGACTTACAGCATTCTTATTAATAATCTTATATTGAAATTTTTTGTTTTCTTTTGCTAATTGTTTCGGAATAGATTTATAAACTTCTTCGATTTTTCTTAGTTCTATTTTATTTATTTCTGGTTCTTCGTTTTTGTTTAAATGTTTACCAAAATCATCTTTATATTGTTCTAAAATATTTCTTAATAGATCATGAACTTGATTCATGTCGTGAGTTAATAAGAATGTATTTATAGCATCAGGCATACCACCAATACAAAGATATTCTTTAAAATAATTTGAAATATTTTCATGAATGCTTTCATCTATTTTTTTCTTATTTAAATAGCAATCAACTAAATAATCAATTACGTCTTTATTTACTCCTCTAGCTAATAAATATTCTTCAAAATCCATTGGATACATCGTTAAAATATATTCAAAGCCTGTTGGAATTCCATAAATTTGTTTTTTATTATATCCTCTTAACCCTATAAGTGATCCAATTGCCATAATATCAAATCTTCCATCGAGCATAAATGATTTAATTGATGTTCTAGCATTTGCACATTCTTGTAATTCATCAAAAATAATAACTGTTTCATTAGGTATGAATTTTGAATTAGGAATTGCTGCAGATATTTTCTTAATTAGTTCATTAACATCTAAGTCTCCATTAAATATAGCTTTTAATGATTTATTTGTCATAAAATTCATATAAATAACATTTTTATAATTATTTTGTGCATATTCTAAAACAACAGTAGTTTTACCAATTTGCCTTAAGCCTTTAACAATTAATGCTCTTTTTTTGATTTTATTCGCTTCTTTCCATTTATCAAATTTAGTATAAATTTTTCTAAAAAACATTTAAAACCTCAACTTTCAGTTTTTTTCAATATTATTTTATTTAAAATTTCAGTTTTTTTCAATGTTAATCTTAATAATTCTTCAGTTTTTTTCAAGTTTGGCATAATTTTGATGTGGTTCTTTTATATTTGAAATAATTGATCTGGTATTAATTCTTTTTTATATTAACTTAATTTTCTTCATCCAACTTTATAAAATATCGTTTTAAAAGAAACGACAAAAAATATGGAAAAGTAATAATGTTTTTATTAACTCCAATATTAGCATTTGCAAGTTTAATTCCTTTATTAATTAATTTATTATTTTCAATTGTTCTATT
>CAVGUA010000026.1:2076-13153 GCA_963632335.1 Parabacteroides goldsteinii | reverse complement strand
TTGATTTAACTTTATTTGATTCTGAATTGGTAAAAACAATTGAAGAATATGTTAATGTTTATTCTACTTTAGCTGATGGATATGTAAATGAAATGACTAATTTTAAAAATGGATGCAATATGAGTGTAGATGAACTCAATAAATATTATTCGTCCTTAGAAAAGTTTTATAGCAAATATTATAGTGCATTTAGTTCATCAACGATTGGTGAAACTCTTAAATCATCTTATCCATCTTTCGAAGCAAAAATGTATAGGGTTGAATTATATTTAAAATATAATGGACATGGATTCTTGGTTGGTGCAATAAGTGCTATCGAAAATGAAATAAATGATATTTTAAATAACAAATACGAAAGAAATATTCTTGAACCAAAGATTAATGAACTTAAGAAATTATTTAAACGAGTTAATACTTCAAATATTAGTAATTATAATGATATATTGCCTATAATTGAAACTTTAGAAAGTGAAAACGTTAAAGAAAAATTAATTGAATACACGAATGCAATTAATGAACTTTTATTAAATGGTAGTGAAGAAGATATTGCTGATTTCTTTGATTGGGGATGGAATGATTATTCTTACGATGAAATTGTTTCTTTCTTTAAATCTGTAACTTATATTCAACAAATTAATAATGAACAAGAATATAAAGCATTGGATGAAGCATTAAAAAATATTGCTGACAAAAAATCGGATGATTTTGATTGGTAATTTAAAGGTCTTTATATACAAGAAAACAGTTTGAGACAATATGAGAAAATGTTGTAAAAATTGAATTTTTGTAAAAAATTAAAATTCATGTTTAGTAATGAATTATCCGTCTTTCTATCGATGGAAATTCATTTTTGGACGCCAAAATAATCCTAATTTTAATAAATAAATTTTAAAATTTATTCGCAATGCAATTACAATGCGAATAAAATATATATGAGGATAATTTTATGAACAAACAAAATATAACTATAAGAGTCGAACCAAAATTAAAAGAAGATGTTTCAAAATTATTTAAAACATTAGGATTAGATTTATCAACTGCGACTACATTGTTTTATATTCAAGCTTTGCAATGTAATGGGTTGCCATTTGAAGTAAAAATCAAAAATCCAAATGAAACTACGTATAGAGCTATAGAAGAAATTGAAAATCATAAAAATACACACAAGAAATTTGATAATGTCGATGATTTGATGAAGAGTTTAGATGCTTAAATCAAACAATAAAATCATGATTTAAATGCTCTATTAATCAATAAAAAATGGATATGAAAAAATAGCATAATTGGTTGACTATTGATTTGCATAATTGATGAGGACTGCAATTGCTAATTTAATCAAAAGTAGCCTATTTTTTAAATATATTTAAAAAGTGGAAATCTTACTACTAAAGTAGTATTATTTTAAGCGTTGAAATATTAAAGTAAGGATTTAGAGAATGGAAAAAAAGATTTTTGAATTAGACTTTTACGGAAAAAAGATTTGTGTAGAGATTGGTGAATTATGTAAACAAGCTGATGGAGCTGTATTAACAAAGTTAAACGATACAACTGTATTATCAACTGCATGTTGCAGTGACAATCCAAAAGAAGGGGATTTCTTCCCATTGACTATTGATTATCAAGAAAAGATGTATGCTTTAGGAAAGATTCCAGGAAGTTTTTTAAGAAGAGAAGGTAGACCAGGCGAACATGGTACTTTAACTGCTAGACTTATTGATCGTCCAATTAGACCTATGTTCCCAGATGGATTTAGAAATGAAGTCCAAATTATTAACACTGTTCTAGCTTGTGATTTAGATTGCACACCTGAAATGACTGCGATGTTTGGCTCATCTTTAGCTTTAGGAATTAGTGATATTCCTTTTGATGGTCCAATTGCTGGAGTTTATGTTGGTAGAGTTGATGGAAAATTAATTATTAACCCAACTGTTGAAGAAAGAGAAAAATCAGACTTAAATTTAGCAGTTGCTGGTACAAAAGAAGCTATTAACATGGTTGAAGCTGGTGCTCAAGAATTAAGTGAAGAAGAAATGCTTGATGCATTAATGTTTGGTCATGATGCAATTAAAGTTCTTTGTGAATTTGAAGAAAAAATTATTGCTGAAGTTGGAAAACCAAAGAGAGAAATTTCTTTATATGCTCCAGATGCAACAATTGAAAAAGATATTTACGATAGAATTGGTGAAAAGATGGTTAAAGCAATTTCTATCTTCGATAAACTTGAAAGACAAGATGCAATTGATGCTTTAAAAGCTGAAATTATCAATGATTACGATACTAGAGAATATGCAACCGAAAAAGAACACTTCAATACAATGCTTATGGTTGAAGATATCTTAGAAAATATGGTTGCTAAAGAAGTTCGTAGATTAATTACCGAAGAAAAGATTAGACCAGATGGAAGAAAAGTTGATGAAATTCGTCCATTAAGTGCAAGAGTTGATGTTCTTCCAAGAGTTCATGGTAGTGCTTTATTCACTCGTGGACAAACTCAAGTATTATCAGTTGTTACTTTAGGAAGCAAAGATGATGAACAATTAATTGAAGATATTTCTCCAGTTAGTGAAAAACGTTGGATGCATCACTATAATTTCCCACCTTTCTCAGTTGGTGAAATTGGTAGAACTGGCACTCCAGGAAGAAGAGAAATTGGTCATGGTGCTTTGGGCGAAAGAAGTTTAAGTTATATTCTTCCAAGCAAAGAAGAATTCCCATATACCATTCGTTGTGTTGCTGAAGTTTTAGAAAGTAATGGTTCATCTTCACAAGCTTCAATTTGTGCGTCATGTATGGCTTTAATGGCAGCTGGTGTACCAATTAAGGATGTCGTAAGTGGAATTGCAATGGGATTAATCACCAGTGGACCACTTGATGGAAATCATCCATATACCATCTTAACTGATATCCAAGGTTTAGAAGATCACTTCGGTGATATGGATTTCAAAGTTAGTGGAACTAAAAAAGGTATTACTGCTTTACAAATGGATATCAAGATTAAAGGTGTTACTCGTGAAATCTTAAAAGAAGCTTTAGCACAAGCAAACAAAGCAAGAGCAGAAATTAGAGAAGTAATGATGGCTGCAATTAGTGAACCACGTAAAGAACTTGGTGAATATGCTCCAAAATATGATACTTTAAAGATTGATGTTGATAAGATTAAAGATGTCATTGGAACTGGTGGTAAAGTCATTAATGATATCATTGAAAAATGCGATAACGTTAAGATTGATATTGATGATGATGGTAACGTTGCAATTTATCATATGAAGAGAGATATGATAAATAAAGCTAAAGGAATGATTGAAGATATCACTCGTGAAGCTGAAATTGGCGATATATTCGAAGGAAAAGTTACAAGAGTTGAAGATTATGGTGCATTTGTTAATCTTTTTGGAGATACTGATGGACTTTGTCACGTTTCAAGATTATCAAATTCATATGTCCAAAATGCTCATGATATTGTAAAAGTTGGTGATATATTAAAAGTTAAAGTTATTGCTTTTGATGATCATGGTAAAGTTAAATTATCTCATAGAGAATTCTGCGAAAAAGGTGAAGGCGATAATAATGGAAACACAGAAAAACCAGTAAGAAATTCAAAACCTTCATATAATAAAGGACCAAAAAAGGAATTCAAAAAAGAATATAAGAAACCAGAAGAAGAAAAAACTCAATCTTTCGAAAATATCCCATTAACTAAAGATAGTTTCAAAGTTAATAAGGAAGAAAAGGTTGAAGAAAAAGAAGAAAAGAAAAAAGGTTTCTTCAGCGGATTCTTTAATAAAGATAAGTAATTAAAAGCGCTTAGGCGCTTTTTATTTTTGGGAAATAATTTATAACCTATTCTAATAGTTTTAATAAGAAAACAATTTTAACTATCATTTTACGAGCAGTAATAGATAGTCATGTATGATTTTTGCTCGAAATTATCAATATTTTTTATTTAGATATTGTCTTTTATTGTTATTAATTTTATAATTTTTTAAGTCACTTAATTAATTAATGAAATATTAATTGCAGAAAGGATAAATCATGAATAAAGAAGAGTTGAAGAAGTACTTTTTGAACCAATTAACAAATGGTGAAGCCTATCTTGTAATTTCAAAAGGAAATGCAAGATATAAGATGTCTCGTGGATCTTTTAAAACAAAAGATAATATTAAAAACAGAAGGAAATTAACTTTTTCTTTTAAAGATGAAAATAGATATATTTTCACAGATGGTCAAGTTCAAGCTGAAATTATTGTTGATACTGAGCCATTTATTAAATTGCATTTTCATGTAGATAATGGTTTTAATAGATTTACTTTAAGATTTAAAACATTCGAAGACGAGCATATTTATGGTTGTGGTGAACAATATGCTGCCCTTGATTTAAAAGGAAAAGATGTACCAATTTGGGTTAGTGAACATCAACAAGTTTTAAAGATTGCTAAAAAGCAATTAAGAGAAAAATTTAAAGGACCAAATCCTGATTTTAAAACTCCATATAAAGAGCATCAAACTTATTGTTCAACTCCATCTTTTATTTCTTCAAAAGGATATGCATTTTATTGTCACGAAGATACTTATGGTTTCCTTTCTTTTAAAAAAGATGAATTATTTATCAAATTTAGAGAAATACCTCAATCAATTTCACTTCTTTGCGAGAATTCAGTTTTAGAAGTTGCTGAAAGTTTATCAAAACTTGTTGGAACTCAACCAAAAGTTCCTTCATGGGTTAATGATGGTGTAATTTTAGCTATACAAGGTGGAAGTGAAGTTTTGCTTAAAAAATATGAAGAAGCTAAAAAGAGAGGTTTAAAAGTTGCTGGAATTTGGTGCCAAGATTGGTGTGGAAATGTTGTTACAAGTTTTGGTTATCAAGTTTATTGGAATTGGAAAGCAGATGAAAAACTTTATCCTAATTTAAAAGAAATAATCAAAAAACTTAATAGCGAAGGTGTTAGATTTTTAGGTTATATGAATACTTTTATTAAGGAAAACGCTCCACAATACGAAGAAGCAAAAGAAAAAGGATTTTTGATTCGTCATAAAGATGGAAGTATTTATCATATTAAATCAACAACATTCAATGCAGCGATTGTAGATTTAACAAATCCAAAAGCATATGAATGGTATAAAGAAATTATCAAGAAAAACATGATTGAATATGGTCTTTCTGGATGGATGGCAGATTTTGGTGAATATTTACCAACTGATTCAGTCTGCTATGGTGGCGCAAGTGAAAAACTTCACAATAGATGGCCATCAATGTGGGCAAAATGTAATTATGATGCAGTTAAAGAACTTGGGAAAGAAGACGAAATTTTCTATTTCTCAAGAGCTGCTTATGGACATACTTTCCAATTTACAAATTCTATGTGGAATGGTGATCAACATGTTGATTATTCAGATGAATATGGATTAGGATCGGTTATTCCTGCATCAATTTCGCTTGCTTGTTCAGGATGTGGCGTTATCCATTCAGATATTGGAGGATATACAACAATTACCGCCCTCTATCCAATGAAAAGAGATGCAGAATTATTCAATCGTTGGTCTGAAATGAATGTTTTTACTCCAGTCTATAGAACGCATGAAGGCAATCAACCAAAGAATAATGTCCAATATGACAATGAAAAAACATACGATGAATTCGTAAAAAATACAAAATATTTCGTTGGGCTTAAAAAATATAGAGAGCATCTATATGAAGAGTATTATAAAAATAATACACCAATGATTAGACCATTATTCTTCCATTATGATGAAGAAGAATGCTATACAAATTATAAAGAATATATGTTTGGAGAAGATGTTATTGTTTCGCCAGTTTTAAGACCTAACGAAACTAAACATAAATACTATCTTCCAAAAGGTGAATGGATTCAATTTTTTACCAATAAAGAAGTAAAAAGTGGTCATGGAGAAGTTGATTCTCCTCTTGGCTTACCAATTGCTTTCTATAAGAAAGATAGCAAATTTAAAAAGTTATTTGAAAGCTTATCAAAAGAGAACGGAGGAAAATAAAATATGAAATACTTTCTTGATTCAGCAAAAATAAATGAAATTGATTATGCTTATAAAAATTATAAGATTGATGGAGTTACTACAAACCCAAAACATATCATGAATTCTGGTAAACCATTTTTAACTGCTATTAATGATATTAAAAAATGGTTAGAAGAAAATAATTTAGTTGGAATGGAGAAATTCCCTGTCTCAGTCGAGATTAATCCACATTTGGAAAAAGCTGAAGATATGGTTAGAGAAGCTAAAAAAATTTCTAGCATTTGCGAAAACTTTGTTATTAAAATTCCTTGCACAACTGAAGGCGTTAAAGCTGCTTATTTCTTAGAAAAAGAAGGAGTTAGAACAAACGTTACTTTAGTTTTTTCGCCATCGCAAGCAATTCAAGCTGGTAGAATTGGTGCAAAATATGTTTCACCATTTGTTGGTTGGAAAGAAAATAATGGTGAAGATACCTATCCTTATATGTCTGAACTTGTAAATATTTATAAAGAAAAAGGATATAAAACTGAAATTATTGTTGCTGCAATTAGAAATGGAAAACAAATTGCTGAAGCTGCTGAAATGGGTGCTGATATTGTAACTTGTGGACTTGCAGTTTACGAAGATTCATTCAATCATCCATTTACTACCTATGGACTTGGTGTTTTCCAAGATGCATGGGATCATACTGAAGGAAATTAATATGAAAATAGCATTTATTGGCCTTGGCATCATGGGGATGCCAATGGCTACAAATATTTCAAAAAAATACGATTTAGTTGGTTTTGATATCTTTAAAAAAGAAACTCCATTTAAATTTGCATCTTCTTATAAAGAATGTGTAGATTTTGCTGATGTAATCATTTCAATGGTTCCAAATAATGACAATATGTTAGAACTTTTTAAAGAAATCAAACCTTATATTAGAAAATGTCAAATTTGGATTGATATGTCAACAATTTCGCCAGCCACTAATATAAAAGTTGCTAAAGAACTTGAAGGAACTGGTGTTAGTTTACTTGATTGTCCAGTTGTTAAATCTCAACCTGCAGCTGTTAAAGGCGAACTTGGTATTTATGTTGGTGGAGAAAAAGAAGTTTACGAAAAAGTAAGACCAATTCTCGGATGTATGGGTAAAAATATAATTTATATGGGAGATCATGGTAGTGGTCTTCAAATGAAAATTTTGCATAATGCATTAGTTGGTGAAATTCAAAATGGTGTAAATGAAATTTTAGGATTAGCTAAAAAATTAGGATTAGATCAAAAACAAGTTGTTGAAGCTTTTAATTATGGCGGAGCTTCTTGTTTCTATTTAGATACTAAATCAAATAACATTATCACAAATACATATCCAACTGCTTTTTCAGTTTCAAATATGAATAAAGATATTCATTTTGCAAAAGAAATGGCAAGTGAAGTAAATGCAGATTGTTATTGCTTAAATCATGTTGTTGAAATTTATGAAAAGGCAATGGAAAAAGGCCTTGCTAAAGAAGATTTTTCAGCGTCATATAAAATTGTAAATGAGGATAAATAAGATGAGAAAACCTATTATTGGAATTGTTTGTCTTGTACGAAAAACATTTGACTATGAGACAGCTTTTAAATTATATCAAGAAAGATGTGCTAAGATTATGGAAGATAAATCAATTGACTGGGTTTATTATCCAACAATGGTTATTGAACATAATGAGGCTAAAGTTGCAGGAGATTTTTTCGTTGAAAAACATGTTGATGCATTAGTTATAGTTTCAGCTACTTTCCATCTTGGCGGATTAGCTTTAATTTTAGAAAATGCTGTTAAAAAACCTGTTTTACTTCAAGGATATAATGAACTCCCTTATGATGGAGGCAAGATTAGATTAAACGCCGTATGTGGTGTAAACCTCAATGCATCGAATCTTTATAAAGGTGGAGTTGATAATTTTGTGGTTTATGTTGGTGATGATATCGATCATGATTGGCTTACTGCAATTAAAATGAAAACTGCTCTTGAAAATTCAAATGTTGGACTTATTGGTTTCCATGCTCAAGGTTTCTATAACGTTGGAGTTGATGAACTTCATCTTTATAAAGAACTTGGAATATTAATTTCTCACTTTGAATTAAGTGATTTCTTTGGTGATGAAGCAAGTGAAGAAGAAATTGATAAAGAAGAAAAGAATTTAAGAGAATTATTTGATTGCAAAAAACTTAATGATACACAAGTTAGGCAAGTTTCTAGATTAATTGTGGTTGCTGAAAAATTCATGAAAGAAAAAGGATTAGATGTTGTTGCAATCCGTTGCTGGCCAGAATTTGCTAAAAATTATGGAGTTTCACCATGCGCAATGATGTCAGTTTTACAATCAAGAGGAATATTACTTGCTTGTGAAGGTGATATTGAAGCTGCATTAAGTATGGTTGCTGTAAAAGCAGCTGGTGAAGCCACTCCTTTCATGGCTGACTTGTCTCAAGTCAATTATGAAGAGAATTATGCTCTTTTATGGCATGATGGAGTTGCACCATGTAATTTATGGGATCATGCATGCAATAGATCGCTTGAGACCTACTTTGCTGGAGGAAAAGGTGTTACTGCGGACTTTGTTTTAAAACCAGGAAAGATGTCTATACTTCGTATTGATACTGCAAGAAATAAAACGAGAATTTATTATGAAGAAGGTGAAGCTTTCAACATGACTAAAGATTTATCAGGAACATATGCAAAAGTTGTTTTTGATAGACCAATTAATGAAGTTGTTGATACAGTTGCATATAGTGGTGTAGCTCATCACGTTATTATGGGATATGTTCAATATAAGAAAGCAGTTCAATATTTAGCTCATATTATGGGTTGGGAGGTTATAGATGAAAATAGAAAGTGTCTCTAGTCCATCATTTAAAAAATATGGCTACGTTTTAAATAATGTTGATACAACTGAAATTGTTTCATATTTAAAAGAAAAGGCTAAAATGCCAGAGGTTGGTAATAATCTCTATGTTCGTGATGAAGTTCCAATGCATCAATTAAAATGCATAGATGAACTTAAAGAAACCATATATGGTTCAAGCGATATTGAAGTTGGTTATTGTAATGGATATAACTCACTTTTAAATTGTTTAGAATATCATACATGTCCTGAGGTTAATGTTGTAGCAGAAGATCTTGTTCTTCTTTTAGCGAGTCAAGATGATGTTGTTGATGGATTTTTAGATTCAACAATTATTAAAGCTTTTTTAGTTAAAAAAGGCGAAGCAATCGTTGTTAATCCATACGTGTTCCATTATTCTCCTTGCAAATTAAGTGATGATGGTTTTCATTGTTTAGTCATTTTAAGTGATAAAACGAACATGGATTTACCAGAAAAACCAAAATATGATCAAAAACTATGGAAAGTTAATAAATGGTTATTTGCTCATAAAGACACAAAAGAAGCAAATAATGGTGCCTATATTGGAATTGTTGGAGAAAATATAAAAGTTGATTATTAATTATGCTTTATGATTTTTTGTTTATACTTGTTATTTTTATAAGCAACATCATACAAACCATTACAGGTTTTGCGGGAACAGTTTTAGCAATGCCTTTCTCTATAAAATTAGAAGGAGCTGAAACTGCAAAACCTGTTTTAAATCTTGTTGCTCTTTTAGTGTGTTTATATATAGTTATTTTTCACTTTAAAGATATTGATTGGAAACATTTTATTACCATTATTATTTCAGTAGGAATAGGATTTGGTCTTGGCTATTTAGTTGAAATGTTTTTAGGAGATAATAAAATACTTCTTTATATTTATGGCGGAATCATAATTTTGATGAGTATTTTATTCTTCTTTATTAATTTTGAAAAAGTTAATTTACCTAAATGGCTTATGATAATTTTCTTAGTTATTGGGGGAATTGTTCATAAACTTTATGTTTCTGGGGGTCCATTTGTTGTTATTTATGGACTTCATGAAATACGTGAAAAAAATAAGTTCAGAGCGACGCTTTCTCTTTTGTGGATTATTTTAAATTCAATATTATTTGTTACTGAACTTACTCAAGGATTATTTGTAACGCATGTTTGGATTTTATTCCTCGTTGGTGCGGGTGCGACAGTCTTGTCTATCTTAATTGGATCATTAATAGCCCCAAAATTATCTAAAAATGTCTTTATGAAAATCACTTGCGTGTTATTATTCATTTCCGGTGTTATACTATTAATATGATAAATTTTACAGAGACACAAAAATCGATTATTAGGATACTTTTTGTAGAGAAAGAATCGTCTAGATCTTTACTTGCTAAAAAGTTATCTTTGACAAATGCAGCTTTAACTTTATCAATGAAACCTCTTTTAGAATCTAAAATTGTAATTGAAAGCAAAATAGATCAACAAAGAGTAGGAAGAAAAGAATTAAAGCTGAAACTCAATCCAAATTATGGATATTTTTTGGGCGTTGATATTCGTATTCATCATGTTTATTTTTCGCTTATGGATATAACTGGAAATTTGATTGATTTCAAATGTGACAAAGATGTGTCCTTTCATGATTTTTATTCGAAGGTATCTGGTAAAATTCTTGCTATTGGAGTTACTAATAGGGGTCCAATTTCTAAAGAAGCGATTGCTCAAAAGTTCCCTGAATTATCAAAAGAAATTGATAGTTTAGATTTGCCTAAATATTTATTTAATAACGTCGATTGTTTAGGAAATATTTATTCTTTAAATCATCCTGATGATAAAAACTTCCTTCTTGTTAAATATGGTCCTGGTGTTGGTTCATCAATTTATGTTTTTGGAAAACAACTTACAACGCTTTCTGAACTTGGCCATATATTTTATAAAGATAAAAGACTTGAAGAAGTTATTTCATATAGTGCAGTTTTAGGTAAAGAAGTAGAAGAAGCTGAAGCAAATGAATTAATTTATAATGATAAAGAAAAAGTTGATTATATTTTACATGTCATTGCTTTTGGATTATTAAATGCTGATGCATTACTTTCTTTACAAAAAATAATCCTTTCTGGTTATATTCTTTCAAAAGAATCAAGCAAAGAAAAACTAAATGAAGAAATTAAAAAACTTGATAAGAACTTCGATATTAGTAAATTGACT
>CAVGUA010000026.1:0-2066 GCA_963632335.1 Parabacteroides goldsteinii | reverse complement strand
GTTCAATAGGGGCTTTCATAAAATATTTTGAATAATAAAAAGCGATTCCAAATTTTAGTGGAACCGCTTATTTTTTTATCTTTAATTTTTAGGAAAATTATTGACCAATTGTAATTTCATTATTCTTGACTTGTTCTTCAAGCATCTTTTCTTTTTCAACTTGAAGTTCTTCGGTCTTTTTCTTATTTAAACCATAAAGGAAGAATAAGACTAATCCCATGAGTAAGAATAATACTGCTGGAATAATAGTGGCCATATAATACATAACATTTAATGTTGAAGCAGTTTGAACTTCTCCATAACCTGATTTATAGTTCATTCCTAAAAGAGCACCATTAACTGCGATAGCAGCAACAACTTGTCCAATCTTACGGAAGAACATAAAGACTGAATATGATGATCCATCATTTCTTAAACCAGTTTTAACTTCAACGTCATCAATAGCATCAGTGGCTAAAGCCCACATTTCAAGAGTGATAATTGATAGACCAATTCCACCAATTAAACAGAAAACCAAGAATAAAGCAGGGACTTGAACGATAACATCTTTTAAGAAAATTAAACAGAAATTTGGAACAGCAGCAATAATTCCACCTAAAGCACAAAGCTCTTTTTTACCAAATTTATGAACAAGTTTTCCAGCAAATAACATCAAGATAACCATTGGACCATATTGGCAAGCTTGTGAAGCAATATTTAACCAATTTGTTTTAAATAAATCATTAAATAAATATGTATAGAATGATTGAGTGAACATTTGTCCGGCAAGTAAAAGAAGACCAACGAGACAAACAGCAACAAAGTTACGATTCTTTAAAAGAGTTTTAACAATCTTCCAAGTTTCACCTTTTTGTGGTTCTTTTGGATTTGCAACGACTCTTTCTTTATTATTTTTATAAGCAACAAAGAGAAGAATAGCAGCAAGAACAGCCATAATTGCAACACCAATAATAATTGGAAGGTATTGAACTTGAGAAACAACAGTTCCATCCTCTTGAGTTACTTTCTTTGAATAGAACATTGTAATTATAAGGACAGGAATTGAACCTAAAGCAGCACCAGCTGAACGGAATACTGAAAGTTTGTTTCTTTCTTTAGCATCAGTTGTAACAACGCTTGCAAGTGATCCATAAGGAATTTGGTGAACAGTGTAGAGCATACCAAATGCAATATAGGTGACTGCAGCATAAATACAAACTCCAACTTGACCCATCTTGGTTGCAAGTGCAGGCCATGGAAGGAACATAAGAATTGTTGATAAAGCAAGAGGAATAGCGACCCACTTCATCCAAACACGATATCTACCATCTTTTCCAGGTTTCTTAATGTCGACAATTCTACCCATCATTGGGTCATTAATTGCATCCCAAACACGTGCAACAATGAACATAATCATAATGAATAGTGGAGTAAGACCTAAAATATCGGTGTAATACTTTTGTAAAATTGTGGTAACAGTTGAAAAACAAAGGCAACCTGCAAAATCACCAAGAGCATAACCAATGTAATCTTTTCCCTGTAAACCCGATGTTTTAGAAATATAAGATTGCTTACTTTCTACATCTTTTGTTTTTGTTTTTTCCATATTATTGTATAATCCATTTTTTTGGATTACTCCTTAAGTAAAAATATAACTCATATTTGTATTTTTTACAATAATTATTTAAGTGACTTAAAAAATAAATAATTACGAATTAGGAGTGATTAAATGCCACTTTTTACTTTAAATCAATTTGTAATTTAATTATAATGTTATCGAAGTGATGGTGATTACACATGGATAAAATAAAAATTATGGCCCTTGGTGGTCTCGATGAAGATGGAAAAGACCTTTATATTATTGAAATTAATGATGATATATTCATCTTTAATGCTGGTTTTAAATACCCTACAAAATTAACTCCAGGAATTGATTTTATTATTGCAAATTATGGGTATCTTAAATTAAATAAAGATAGAATCAAAGCTTATATTCTTCCAAAATCAAAGAAAGATTCTTTTGGTGCTCTTCCTTATATATATAAGGATTGTCCAGCTCCAATTTATGGAACTTTATTAAGTAAAGT
>CAVGUA010000025.1:0-3164 GCA_963632335.1 Parabacteroides goldsteinii | reverse complement strand
GCGAGCTGGGTTCAAAACGTCGTGAGACAGTTTGGTCCCTATCTGTTGTGGGCGAAAGAAGTTTGAATGGACTTGTCCCTAGTACGAGAGGACCGGGATGAACATGGCAACGGTATATCAGTTGTCTCGCCAGAGGCATGGCTGAGTAGCTGCCCATGGAATTGATAAACGCTGAAAGCATATAAGCGCGAAGCAAACCATAAGATTAGACTTCTCATTCGTAAGAAGTAAGTGCCCTCCAAAGTTAGGAGGTTGATAGGTTAGAGATGTAAGTGTCGTAAGGCATTCAGTCGACTAATACTAATAGCACGAGGACTTAATTTCTAAGATTTTAACCTTGAGTTAAAAAATCATAAAATTTTTCGGTAAGACATGTATAAAATATAAATATCTAGTTTTCAGGGAACAATTGTTCTCTCGATTAAGTCTGGTGACGATGACACAGTGGACACACCTCTTCCCATCCCGAACAGAGAAGTTAAGCACTGTAGTGGCGAAGGTAGCCGTAAGGTAAGAATAGCACGTTGCCGGGCTTTTTTTATGATTTTAAAAGGGACATAATTCTTTTTAATGATCATAAACTATGATATAATATTTTATCTATCAAGGGATTAATATGGATAGCGATACTAGTAAGAAAAAAACTGATATAGAAATTAGTTTAAAAGATATAAGTGGTTATATAGGGGACATATGCTGCGAAACATATGGTGTTTTAGGTTTGGTTTCAAGTAAAAATCCTATAGATGTTATTTTAAAAAGAGAAAAATATAGTGAAGGTATAGGTGTTTATAAAATTGGATCAAAATACAACGTTGATATACATCTTACCGTGGCATATGGCGTTAAGATCACAGAGGTTGCCAGTGAAGTTAGCAATCGTATTTTATATTTCTTAAATAAGCAATTTAATGGTTTATTTAATAAAGTAAATGTATATGTTGAAGAGTTGCGTGATCTTTAATAATTTGAATTGGAGAAATTAAAATGAGAGTTATTAATGGACAAAAGTTTAAAATGTTGCTGATATCTGCAGCAAATAATTTATATAATCATTACCCAGAAATTGATGCACTTAATGTATTTCCTGTTCCAGATGGCGATACTGGCATGAATATGAATTTGACTATGTCGAGTGGATCAAAAGAAATTATGAATAGAAATGATTTAAGCATTTATGAAATTTCTAAGGTATTTTCTAGAGGTCTATTGATGGGCGCCAGAGGAAATAGTGGCGTTATTACCTCGCAAATTTTTAGAGGATTCAGTCAAGCACTTGAAGGAAAAGAAGAAATCAACGCTCTTGATCTAGCTTATGCTTTTGATAACGGCAGAAAAGTCGCATATAAAGCTGTTATTAAACCTGTTGAAGGAACAATTTTAACAGTCATAAGAGAATCTAGTAGTTATTTACTTGAAAAGGTTGATGAAAAAACAACTTTAGAAGAAGCGTTTGATTTGATTTTAAGCGAAGCAAAGGCTTCTTTATCTAGAACTCCAAATTTATTACCAGTTTTAAAAGAAGTTGGCGTTGTTGATAGCGGTGGCGCTGGTCTTGTTAAAATTCTAGAAGGAATGGACAGCGCAATTCATGGAGAATTTATTGAAAAAAATGCAGCAACGGTTATCGATGCTAAAAATACTGATACAGACATTAATACTGACACAGTTAATTATGAAATTGAATTTGTTTTGAAACTTTGCTCTTCTAAAAATAAAAAACCTTTCCAAAAAACTAGATTTTCTAGCGTTATTAATGGACATGGTTCAGATGTTAAAATTGATGAAAACAATAGTATAATTAAAGTCCATGTAAAAACTCAAAATATTGGTGAAATTATATCATTTGCGCAAAATTATGGAGAATTTGTAAGTTTAAATGTTAAAAGTAGTATCGCTCCTATTGAGGATAATACAAGTATTAAAGATGAAACAAGCCATGAAGACGGTAATAAAGAAGAATATGAATTAGTTAATGAGTATGCTCTTGTTGCAACAAGCAGTGGTCCAGGCATTGACAAATTTTTTCATGATGTAGGCGTTAATTATATTGTTCCTGGTGGGCAAACTATGAATCCTTCAACTGAAGATTTTCTTAAAATTATTAAAGAAACTAAAGCAAAAGTTGTTTATGTTTTCCCAAACAATGGAAATATTATTTTAGCTGCAAATCAAGCAAAAGATGTATTGAAAGGCAAAGTTGATGTTGTAGTTATTCCTACAAAAACAATTATGCAAGGAATTGTGAGTAGTATGATGTTTACTCCTGATGTATCTAAAAATGAAAATATTAAAAATATGGAAGAACAAATTAAATCTGTTAAATCTGGGAGTGTAACTTTCGCCATAAAAGATACTGATATAAATGGTGTTCATGTTGGTAAAGATGAATTTATGGGTATTAAAGAAAGTAAAGATATTATTTTTTCAAACCCAGATAAAATGGTAACTTTTAAAACTTTAGTTGATAAACTTGTTGATGAAGATTCAGCGATTATTACTGTAATATTAGGAAAAGATATTACAAGTGATGAAGAAAGAGAAGTTAATTCATATTTAAATGAAAAATATGGAGATTTTGATCTTGATGTTAGACGTGGGGATCAACCAATTTATAGTTTCTTAATTGGTGTAGAATAATTTATAGATTTTCTATATTAGACAGAAAATAGGCATTTGTTTAACAAAACAGGTGCTTTTTTATTAATTTAATGAATTCCCCCCCTATTAATGGTGTAAGGAGGAATTATGGTCCTAAATAGAAGTTTTAAATATAGAATTTATTTATCCGCTAAGCAAAAAAATAAATTTAATGATTTATATCTTAAATGTGCAAATCTTTTTAATTTGCTTTTAAAAGCAAAGAAAAAAAGGATATTTGAAAATGAAGATGAAGCAATTTTTATTAAGGATTTTGTTAGGAATAATCAGGAATTAAGAAATGGAAATTTTACAGCTTATATATCTACCTACCATTTAGTAAATAAAATCATTAAAAAATATAAAGATGGTTATATAAAAGAATTTCCAAGTATGAAAAATGTTGCTAAGTATCCTAAGAAAATACATTTTGATATAAAAACAAAATATTCTTTTGATAAGAATTATAAAAGAATAACTCTTGATAAAATTGGGACATTTAAGCTTAAATATCATAGACCACT
>CAVGUA010000024.1:0-9455 GCA_963632335.1 Parabacteroides goldsteinii | reverse complement strand
GAATAAAAATTCAGATATGTGCATTTATCTAGTTGATGATTCAAAATTTAATAAAAAAGGAATAAACAAAACATCATCATTGAAAGATATAGACATAATCATCACAAATAAAAAACCAAATGATGAATTTATAAAATATTTTAAAGAAAATAATATAAAAATTATCTATTAAAAATTGGTTTAGAAATCCTCTAAACCAATTTTACATTTTATTTAATATATGCTTTATAACTTGTTACATCACTTACAACTTCGCCATCAATTTGTAAGGCTGTTGGTCTATCAAATGAAACTTCGATTTCTTTACCTTGAGCTACGAAGCAATGTTTTTTATTTTTGACATGTGTTCCTTTAAAAAGATTTGGGAAAATTGTAATAACACCAATTTTTCCAGTTCCATAAATTACAACAGAAGTAATAAGTTTTGAACCTCTTTCTTGATCAGGAGCAACTTTCATTCCACCACCATAATACTTACCATTCATGGCTGCTGAAATATAAACTTTTTTAAATTTTCCAACCTCTTTTCCATCAACTTTAACTACCGCATTAGGAGCAACATAACCTTTAAAAATTAAACCAACTGTAATTTTTCCATAATTAATATCAGTTTTTCCTTCTGCTTTAAGTTCATCGGCTTTTTTGCAACACTCACCATCTACTCCATATCCAATACCATTAATAAATCTATAAGTTTTTCCTTTAACTTCAATTACTGGAAGATCTTGAATATATTCGTTTAATTCAACAAGATGAGTTGCTGGATCTTGTTTATCTTTAACGTCATTTAAAAAATCATTACCAGTTCCATAAGGATATAAATAAAATTTGCATGGCAATTTTTTATCTAAATCAATACTATTTACAAAATGATTTAAGGTTCCATCTCCACCAAGTAAAACAACTTTATCATCTTTCTTTAAACTTTTAATAACTTTATCAACATCAAGATTAATAACTGATTTAGATTCCACTTCTCCATTTAAAGAAGTCTTTAATTCATCTTGAATTTTATTGACTACATCTTTGTTTTTCCCGCTATCAGCTAATTCATTAAAAAATAAATAATTCATACATTTTATTTCCTTTCTAATTCATTAAGAATCGCTTCTCTTGCTCTTAAAGAAATCTCTATTGTCTTTTTTCCTTCATAATCTTTTGGATTAATAACATCAACAACATTAAATTCAACAGTTGTATGTTTAAAAGGAGCTCTTTTCTTAATGCTTTTTGTATTTTTTAAAGCGACCACAACAATTGGCACTTTTGCCCACATTGCAAGTTTAAATGACCCAGGATGAAAGTCCAAAAGTGGTTGGTCGGTTTTATTTCTAGTACCTTCAGGACAAATTCCCATTGAGCATTGATGAGTATTTAGATATTCAACACCTTTTTTGATTGATTTCATTCCTTCAATTGGATTATTTCTATCGATAGGAATAAAACCACAATGATGAATGAAAGGTCCAGCAATTGGGAATTTCATATTTTCAGGTTTTGTAATCCAAGCCATTGGTTGATTTTTCTTTTTTAAACACGAAATCAAAACCATTTGATCAAAATTAGATATATGATTACAAACTAGTACATAATCATGATTATTAGGCATCCTATCATAATTTTTTAATCTAACACTCACATTTAAAATGTGCATAACAGTTGCATCTGTAATATAAACAATGTGGTAATAAAATTTCGAAAATTTTGTAATAGGTTTTTCCATATTAAAAAACTTACCCCATACAAAAAGGAATACTAACCATAAACCATAAAGAAATAAAAATATTACTGGAATAATGATTACAGCAACCCAAATAAAAGCATAACCACTATTTATATATAGGATATAGCCACTTAAAGTTCCCAAAAATAATGATAATAACCACAAAATAATTTCTAAAGAATTCATACAATTATTTTATTAAAAAATTAAAATATAGACAACATTAAAGAAATCAGTATTTTTTGATTTATTTCGATAGTAACAAAACTTTTTAAGTTTCTATTATTAGTAGAAATCTTATTTTCTAAAGTTCAATAACCTTTTTGCCACTGCCAATTTCAAAATGATAAATAGCAATTCCTCTATCAACCTTAGCCCATCTTGGTGGATTAGTTGGAATAGCATTAACCTCTACTTTATTTTCATCAATATATGTAAAATAAAAATTTTGTCTATGCATTGCACTTGGCGCAAGGCTAACTTCTTCCATACCTTCTAAAAACCATTTTGGACTATTATCTTTTATATTGGATAACTCATTTAAAGGCTTTGACTCATGTGGATTTCCACTATCTTCAGCATAACCAAACGCCACAATTAATACCAAAGTCTCATCTTCTTTAGCCTTGTATACAACTTTATCAAGATGTAAAGAGCCAGCTACCCAAAGCGTTCCAAGTCCTAAACTTGTTAAGAATAAAACTAATTCTTCACCATAATAACCAACTTTTTCTTCAAGTTTTGGATCGTCCTTTTTTCCAACAAAAGATAAATAATTTTCAGCGCCAGTAAGTCTTTGTTCAAAGCCTGCCATCGCTTCTTTTTCATTTAAGACCACTTGAATGTCAAGATTGCTTTTTTTATTTACTTCATCAACTTTATCTTCGATTTTTTTAATTAAATCTTCAGAAATTTTTTCATCTTTATAATGTCTAATACTATGTCTTTTTAAAGATAATTCTTTTAAATTCATACCGCTTTTCTCCTTTTGATTTTTAATATATTTTTTTAAAGCTTCAAATGTTTCATCGCTTAAATCATGCTCTACTTTACATGCATCCTCATATGCAATTTTCTCATCAACTCCTAATTCCATAAAAACAGATGCTAAAACCTCATGTCGTTCATAAATTTTAGTCGCAACTTCTAATCCTTTTTCTGTTAATTTAATATCGCCATTCTTATCAATACTTATATAATTGCTTTCTTTTAATTTTTTCATAGCAACACTTACGCTTGCTTTAGAAAACTCTAAACCTTTGGCAATATCAATGGATTTAACGATACCACTCTTATTTTGGATCATTAGGATTTTCTCTAAGTAATCTTCAGCTGATTTATGTATTTCCATAATAGCCCTCACTTCTTATATCATTATTTTTAGGCTTATAAAAAATATTTTCAAGCATTTTTTAAGTACAAGTTAGTTAAAACTTACTTGACATAAATAATATGAATGTATATATTATTGATGTGAGTTAGAAATGACTAACTTTTATGGCGAAAGCCTTTTAATTTTAGAGTATAAGTTAGTTATGGTTAACTAAAAGGAGGAATTATGCCAATTGCATTAGCACCACTCAATCAACCATTAAGAGTTGTAAAAATTTTAGCGGATGAAAAAACAAAAAAACACCTTGAAAGTTTAGGTATCACGATTGATTCAATAATCACGATATTATCTCATTCTGGTGCATCAACTATTGTTTTAGTTAAAGAAGGTCGTTTGGCTCTTGACTCAAATATGTCAACCAAAATTCTAGTTGCTTAATTAAGGAAAGGGAAATTTATGGAAAAGAAACTCAATGTATTCCAAGTCGGCGAATCCGGAGTTGTTAAAAAGGTCGAAGGCGAAGGAAAAATACGAAAAAGATTATTAGATATGGGTATCACTCCTGGAGCAGAAATATTATTAAGAAAAAAAGCTCCTCTTGGTGATCCTCTTGAAGTAACTTTAAGGGGTTATGAATTGACTTTACGTAAAAGTGAAGCTGAACTCGTTACTTTAGTTTTAAAGGAGGGCAAATAATTATGAAAAGATTTGCATTAGCAGGTAATCCTAATTGTGGAAAAACTACCCTCTTCAATAACTTAACTGGTAGCACAGCACACGTTGGTAATTGGCCAGGTGTTACAGTTGATAAAAGAGATGGAAAATATAAATTTAAAGAAAAGAAAGAATCCGTAGATATTGTAGATTTACCAGGAATTTATTCCTTATCTCCATATACTCCAGAAGAAGTTATTTCAAGAAATTACATTCTTGATGAAAAACCAGATTGTGTTATTAACATTATTGATGCTACTAACCTTGAAAGAAACTTATATTTAACTACACAACTTCTTGAAATTGATGTTCCAATAGTTGTTGCCTTAAATATGATGGATATGGTTGAAAAAAGTGGAGACAAAATCGATCATACAGAACTCGAAAGAAGACTTGGAGTTCCTGTTGTTGAAATTAGTGCTTTAAAAGAAGATAATATCGAAACTTTAATGGATATTGCATATAACGAAAGTAACAAAAAGAGAGTTGGAACTACGGTATTAGAAGAAAGCAAACTTAAAGATTTAATTCAAAATGTTAAGATTGCACTTGAAGGTAAAGAAGTTGATAATCCTCTCTTCCATGCTGTTAAGCTTGTTGAACTTGATTCAATCGAAGTTGAAATGCATAAAGATGTTGTTCCAATGGTTGAAGAATATAAGAAAACTTTCAAGGATGATGTCTTCGGCGGCGATTTTGAAGCTATTGTTGCTGATTCTCGTTATAAATTTATTTCTAAATATTTTGGTAAAGTTGTTACTAAAAAAGATAGTGGCGCTGCTAAAGAAAATCTTCAAAAGATGTCAAGAAGCGACAAAGTCGATAAAGTTCTTACAAGTAGAATCTGGGGTATTCCAATTTTCCTTGTAATCTTGTTCTTAATTTTCCACTTAACATTCTCAGAAGATTTATTCTACTTAAAAGCCATGGGATGTTTTGGAGAAGATGGAATTGTTACCTTTAGCGGAACAATTTTTGAAGGATTATTTGCAAATGGAGGTATTAATTCTCCAGGTGTTATCTTAGCAAACTTCTTCACTAATATTACTGATTGGTTTACTGGTGTTGTCGGTGGTTGGCTTGAAAATGCTCAACCATGGGTAAGTGGTTTAATTTGTGATGGTGTCCTTGCTGGATTATTTGCAGTCTTAGGTTTCTTACCTCAAATCTTATTCTTATTCCTCTTCTTCTCAATTTTAGAAGATTCAGGATATATGGCTCGTGTTGCATTTATTTTAGATAGAATCTTTAGAAAATTTGGTTTATCAGGAAGATCATTCATTCCTATGATTATGGGATTTGGTTGCTCTGTTCCTGCTATGATTAACACAAGAACTTTGGCCGATGATAATGAAAGAACAGCTACAATTAGAGTCATTCCTTTCTTCTCGTGCGGTGCTAAACTTCCTATTTTAACCGCTATTGCTGGTGGTCTTGTTGCTAAATTCGGTCTTGGAAATGTTGATTTAATCACTTATTCAATGTATGTATTTGGAATGGCAACAGCCATTGTTACAGTCTTAATTATGAGACATACAACTATGAGAGGAGATATTCCACCATTTATTATGGAACTTCCTCCATATCATTTACCACAATTCAAATCTTTGATGATCCACTTATGGGATAAAGCAAAACACTTCGTTAAAAAAGCATTCACGATTATCTTTGCTACAACAATTCTCATTTGGTTTACAACTCACTTCTCATGGAGTTGGCAATTCTTAGAAGATGAAGCAATTAATGAATCAATCCTTGCAAATCTTGGTATGTTCATTCAACCAATCTTTACACCACTTGGATTTGGTGTTCAACTTGGAAGTTTTGGTTGGGTATTTGCTGTTGCTGCTATTACTGGTTTACTTGCAAAAGAACAAGTTATTTCAACATTTAGTGTTTTAGCAGCTTGTATCGTAGCTGGCTATGTTGCTCCAGAGGGTGAATCAATCGAAGGTTTAAGTGCAGTTGAAGCTATGATTACTGCAACTGGTGCAACTCCTGCTGTATTACTCTCATTCATCGTCTTCAATATGACAACAATTCCTTGCTTTGCTGCAGTTGCTACTGCAAAAGCCGAATTACCAAAAGGAAAATTCGGACCTACTATTGCTTTCTGGCTTGTAACATCTTATATTGCCGCTAGTATGGTCTATCTTTTATTTACCTGGTGGTGGACAGTATTTATCTTTGTTGCAGCATTTGTTGCATTAGGATTTGGAATTCATTTCTATAATAAATATAGAGATAGCAAAAAAGTTGAAGCTTAGTTAAATATATTATGGGACCTATAGAAATCATCGTTATCGTTGCATGTGTAGTAATTGTTGTATCAGTGTTTGGTGTTAGAATATATAAAAAGATTCACCATATGCCTGTCGGCGAATGCGCTGATTGTCAGGCAAACATGAAAAGAATGATTAAGCAGATGCGTAAACAACGTAAAAAAGAAGAAAATCTAAAAGCAAAAAATAATTCTTCTATTTAAATCTCAAATAAAAGGGGATCAAATTCACACACTATAAAAAATCCTTAAGGTCCTCTTTTATATAAAACTTTATGGTTTTCCTTTGTATCATAAAGACTTAGAAACTAACCAAGATTATGTCTTAATTGATATAATCTTGGCATAGGTTTATATGAGAAATCGTTAAATTATGAATAAATATACATTAAAAATTGATGGTATGATGTGTTCGATGTGCGAAACTCATGTTAACGAAATCGTTAGAAAAGGTTTTAAGATTTCTAAAGTTAAATCGAACCATTCAAAAAATGAAGTTACATTCACTACTGATGATGAATTATCAAATGATGAAATTAAAAAAGTTTTTGAACCAACTGGATATAAAGTTTTATCAGTAATTGAAGAAAAAAATGTAAAAAAGAAACTCTTTGGAATTTAATGGGATTTGTTGATTCAAATCCTTTTTTATTGAAAAAACTATATATATTCTCGATCCAATTCGTTTATGAAACATTAAAATTTTATAAGTGTCATACTTGCACTATACCCTAGGGGGGTATATTATATATGTGATTTTGAGAGGGCGTATTATGAAATCAAAAAGAATTAAAGAACATCCAAATTGTGATTGTTATAAAAAAGATTTAGAGAAGAGATTAAATAGAATTTCTGGCCAAATAATTGGCATATCAAAAATGATTGAAGACAATCGCTATTGTCAAGATATATTAGATCAATTAGAAGCTGCAAAATCTGCACTTAGACAGGTGCAATATGAAGTTTTAAAAACACATATGAATACATGTGTTAAAGATGAGATTATGAAAGGGAATGATAAAGTTATCGAAGAAACATTTAACTTTATCAAACATTTAAGATAGTTTATGAAAAAAGAATATTATAGCGTTTCAGGGATGAGTTGTGCTGCTTGTTCAGCTCACGTTCAAAAGGCGGTAGAAAAAGTTAGTGGAGTAAAAAGTTGCTCAGTAAATTTATTAAAAAATGAAATGGTTGTTGAGTATGAAGATCCAGCTTCAGCAAATTCGATCATATCGGCTGTTGTTTCAGCAGGATATGGTGCAAAATCATTGCAAGAAGATCAAAAAACAAGTTCTAAAGAAACAAAAGATGTTTCAGCTAAAAAAGCTATTATTAGGCTGATCTCATCAATAATAGTTCTTATTCCACTATTTTATATTTCGATGGGACATATGATGAACTGGCCTATAGGATATCTTCATGAAGATTATCTTTCTTTTTCACTAACCATAATGCTTCTTTCATTAATTATTATGATTATAAACTATCACTACTATACTTCTGGATTTAAAACTTTAATTCATGGTTCAAGCAATATGAATACATTAGTAGCTCTTGGTTCTTCAATTGCTTTTATATATTCATTATTTATTATGTATACAATATTTAATTCAACAATAAATGGCAATGTCGAACATGCAAAAATGTTGACTATGTCTCTATCTTTTGAGACAGCAGGTATGGTTCCTTGTTTAATTACAGTTGGTAAAACACTTGAAGAAGTATCTAAAGGGAAAACAACCTCTGCTATTAAAAAAATGCTTAACCTCGTTCCTTCAACGGCTCACTTAGTAAAGGACAACGTAGAAGTCGAAATTAATGCAGAAGACTTAAAAGTTGGTGATTTATTTAGTGTTAAACCAGGAGAATCTTTTCCTGCTGATGGGATTATCTATAAAGGATTTACATGTATAAATGAATCTAGTCTAACAGGTGAATCTGTTCCTGTTGAAAAGAAAGAAAATGATAATGTTTTTTGCGGAACAATTAACCAAAACGGAAATGTAATTGTTAAAGTAACAAAAACTGGGAATGATATGTTTTTAAAGCAAATCATTAAAACAACTGAAGAAGCAAGTTTAGGAAAAACAAAAGTAACAGTTTTAGCAGATAAAATCTCTGGTATTTTTGTACCTACAATCATTGGAATTTCAATTGTTGTCTTCTTATGTTGGTTAATATTTGGTAGAAACTTTATCGCTAATTTAAATGATCCAAACATCAATTTAGTAAGTTATTCATTTGAAAGAGCAATCTCAGTACTAGTAATTGCTTGTCCATGTGCTTTAGGACTTGCCACTCCTGTTGCTATAGTTGTAGGAAATGGAAAAGGTGCCACTAATGGGATATTATTTAAAACATCAAGTGCTCTTGAAGAAACAAGTAAAGCAGATTGTGTAGTTTTTGATAAAACAGGAACTATAACAACTGGAAATATGGAAGTAAATGAAATCATTTCATATACTACTCTAGATTTACTTCAATATGCAGCAAGTTTAGAAATTAAATCAGATCATCCACTTGTAAAAGCAATAACTAAAATAGCAAAAGAAGAAAATAAAGCATTACTTGAAGTAAGCAATTTTATAAACGTATCTGGAAGCGGAATTAAAGGCGTTATAAATGATAAAGAAATCATTTCTGGAAACTATAATTTCATAAAAGACTACACTACTATCACAAATGAAATAAACTCCACTGCATCGGAACTTTCTAAAAAAGGCAAAACTGCAATATATTTTGTTTATGATTCAAAATTAATTGGAATAATTGCAATATCAGATTCAATTAAGAAAGATTCAAGAGAAGCAATTAAAAAGATCCAGAATTTAGGAATTAAAACAGTCTTATTAACTGGCGATAATAAATATGTTGCACAAAATATAGCTAATGAAATTAATATAAAAGATGTTATCTATGAAGTTAATCCTATTGGAAAAATTAATGCAATTAAGGAATTACAAAAACAATATAAAGTAATTATGATTGGAGATGGAATTAACGATGCTCCAAGCTTAACACAAGCAGATATTGGTATGGCAATTGGAGCAGGAAGCGATATTGCAATTGATTCAGCAGATGTAGTATTAATGAATTCTTCATTAAATGAAGCATATAAAGCAATAAATTTATCAAAAATAACTTTAAGAATTATAAAAGAAAATTTATTTTGGGCATTCTTCTATAATTCAATAATGATTCCAATTGCTGCTGGTGCTTTATCATTTGTAGGAATTAATAATTTAAAACCATGGTATGGTTCACTTGCTATGTCATTATCTTCTATTACTGTTGTTTTAAATGCATTAAGAATAAATTTATATGATTTAAATAAACAACGCAAAATCAAAAAGAGTAGTAAAATAAAATCTATAGAAAAAGGAGGAAATGAAAAATCTATG
>CAVGUA010000023.1:10939-23847 GCA_963632335.1 Parabacteroides goldsteinii | reverse complement strand
GATTGCTTTATATTTTAATATTTATGATTTTAATGAATTTACAAAAACCGCTGTTGAGAAAAATATTCGTGAATATGAGAAATTAATCGAAGAATATAGTAAATTAACAATCGAAAATGTTGCTGCAAAAATAACTCAAAATTCCCCAATAATAGATTCGGAATATGTTAAATCTAGTGAGCCAGCCAAAATTAGAAAATTAATTAAGAGCAATGGAAGAGGAACAAGTTTAAGACAAATAATGAATAATCTTGGTGATTTTATTAAAAAGATTTGTCCATGTTTCTTAATGTCTCCATTATCTATTGCACAATATATTGATCCAGAAAAAATGCATTTTGATGTAGTTATTTTTGATGAAGCTTCACAAATTCCAACAAGCGAGGCTGTTGGGGCTATTGCAAGAGGAGATTCAGTTGTTATTGCAGGTGATTATAATCAAATGCCTCCAACAAGCTTCTTTAAAACTCAAATTGATAATGATGTATCTTTCTTTGAAAACGAAACTGATTTAGATAGTTTGTTGGATGATTGCATAAGTGTTGGTTTGCCACAAAGAAATTTATTATGGCATTATAGAAGTCATCACGAATCTTTAATTGCCTTCTCAAATAACAAATTCTATAAGAATAATTTATATACTTTTCCATCTCCATCTAATTTAATTAGCAATGTTAAATTCATTAATGTGCATGGAGTATATGAAAGAAATAAAGGAATTAATAAAGAAGAAGCCAATGCTATTGTTAAAGAAATAATTAGAAGACTTAAAGATCCTATTCTTTCAAAGAGGAGTATAGGCGTTGTTACATTCAACCAAAAACAACAGAATTTAATTCAAGATATGCTCGAAGAAGAATATGATAAGAACCCAGATTTAAATTTATATCCTGGTAACGAATCAATATTTGTTAAAAATCTTGAAAATGTCCAAGGAGATGAAAGAGATGTTATTTTATTTTCTATTTGTTTTGCAAAGAGAAAAGATGGTGAACTTAGTTTGAATTTTGGACCTTTATCTCTTGAAAAGGGCGAAAGAAGATTAAATGTTGCGGTTTCTAGATCAAGAGATGAAATGATTATTTACTCATCTATTGAACCAATGGATATCAATCCAAACAACGCAAAAAATGACGGTGCATGTTATTTAAGAGATCTTTTAGAATATGCAAAATACGGTGTTAAAACTTTAACAAGAAATCTTAATAGCAAAGATAAACCATTTGATGAAAGTATTGCTGAATTCATTAAAAAAGACTTAGAAGACCTTGGTTATAAATGCGATTTAAATATTGGAACAAGTAATTTCCGTGTTGATATTGCCATTAAAAACGCTAAAGAAGATGAATATTGTCTTGGGGTAATTTGTGACTCTTCATTTTATTATGATGCTAAAACATGTAGAGATAGAAATGTTTTACATTATAATATTCTTTCTAAATTAGGATGGAACATAGTAAGAATTTGGACTTTAGATTATTATGATCATCCAAAAGAAGTGATTAATGAAATTGTAGAAAAATTAGATGAACTTAAAGATGGTAAAGTAATTAAAAAGGAATCAAAACCAGAAAAAGCTTTAAAAGATTCAATTTCTTTTAAGAAAAAATCTGAAGATTCATGGATGAAAAATAACATTCCATATGTGAAATATAAAGGAGCTATTGCTTATTTTGAAAGTGACAGAGAAGTAATACTTGCTTTAAGAGGACTTATCAATAAAGAAGCGCCTGTAACATATTCCTATATCAAAAATTCTATTAGAAAAATGGCAGGTCTTTCTAAAATTGGTCCAAAGATGAATAATAATTTGATTAATTTGCTAACTCAGATTGGTTATTATCATACGATGTCCCCAGATACATATTGGAAAGATAGAGAACAATATTTATCTTACGTAAATTATAGAGAGTGCAAAAACTTTGAATTAACTGAAATCCCTTATGAAGAATTAGGTAATTTATTTGTTGATGTTGTAAGCGATCTAAGAAAAGTTCAAAAAAATGATTTGTTTAAATTTGTAAGTGTTTTCTATGGATATAAATCGATGACGCAAAAAACAATAAATTATTTAGAAGATGCAACACATTACTTAGTTACTAAAAAGTATCGAGGTTTGTATCAAAGCGGAGATTTAATTTCGATTAAAAAATGATGTGAAATAATTGATATAAAATCATCTATGATTTTTTAAAAGTTCATTCGTGTTTTCTAAAATCATGAATGAACTTTTTATAACTTATGTTTTCATGAATGATTTTTGCTCGTAAGTGTGGTTATTTTTTGAGATTCTAAAATTTATCTAGTTATTAATACTAGATAATCACATAATTTGTATTATAATAAGTTGTCTTTAAATTATTTTGAAAGATTTATCTTAAGGAAAAGTGCTTGTTAGTGGGTCGTGATGTAGAGGATAGTTGTTGGATGTGAAATAAGGTAAATGCTTGATATAGATATTAAAAAAGTAAGTTAAGGAGGTTGTATTTGATGTCTAGTTATATTCTAAGTTGTTGCTCAACGAGTGATTTAACTCCTGAGCAATATAAAAAAAGAGATATTAAAGTATTGTTTTATCATTTCTTTTTAGGCAAAGATGAGTATGTTGATAATTTTGGTGAATCTATTTCTTATGAAGAATTTTATGATCGTATGAGGAAGGGCGAGATTACTAAAACTTCTCAAATCAATACTGAAAGATTTATCGAATTTTTCGAACCATTTTTGAAAGAAGGACACGATATTTTACATATTTGTTTTTCAAGTGGATTAAGTGGAACTTATCAAAGCGCATTAATTGCTCAAGATATGTTAAAAGAAAAATATCCAGAACGTAAATTATTAATTGTCGATTCTCTTTGTGCTTCAACTGGTTATGGAATGTTTGTTACTAAAATTGCGGATTTAAGAGATGAAGGAAAAACAATGGAAGAAGTATTTGAATGGGCTAATGAACACAATAGAACCGTTCATCATTGGTTTTTCTCAACAGATTTGACATTTTATGTTAGAGGCGGAAGAATTTCAAAAACTGCAGGATTAATTGGAAATGTATTACATCTTTGCCCTGTTATGAATGTTAATTTTGAAGGAAAACTTATTCCAAGAAAGAAAATCATTGGCAAAAAAAGAGCAATTGATGATGTAATTGAAGAAATGGTTGAAAATGCTGATAATGGATTAGATTATAATGATTATTGCTATATTTCTCATTCAGAAGATATTGAAGACGCTAATAGATTAAAAGAAAAAATTGAGGAAAAATTCCACAATCTAAAAGGCAAAGTCCAGATCTACAATATTGGGACAACTATTGGAAGCCATTCAGGTCCAGGAACTGCAGCGATTTATTTCTTTGGCAAAAAAAGAGTTGATTAATTTAAAGTAAACAAAAGTTATTTTCGGTTGTAAAAACGAAATTATTTCGTATAATTAAAATGATTTTTGGGTTACCTCCGAAAATTGGCGCTATCTTTGATAGCGTTTTTATATGAAAAAGTCATCCTTAGAGGATGGCTTTTTCTGTTTCTTTATCGAAGAAATGTATTTTATTTAAATTGAAGCAAACTTTAATTTTGTCTCCAGCATTAATTACTTTTGAAGTTTCGAGTTTAATAATAAGATCTTTTCCAGCAAAATCAGTATGAATGTAATATTCGCTTCCAAGTAATTCTGCAAGTTTGACTTCTAGTTCAATAACTGCTCCAGGGAATTGTTTTGCGTGCTCACCATCTCCTGGATGAACATCTTCTGGACGAATACCAAATATTACGCTATTTGGAATCTTTTTACCCTTAAGAATTGATTCAGGAATTTTAATGGTTGTCCCTCCTTCAAATCTAAGTTCATTATCTTTAAATTCGACATTGAAGAAGTTCATAGCAGGGGACCCTATAAATCCAGCAACGAATAGATTGGCTGGGTGTTGATAAATTTCTTTTGGAGCGCCTATTTGTTGTATATGACCAGCTTTCATAATAACGATTCTACTTGCCATTGTCATGGCTTCAGTTTGATCATGAGTAACATAGATTGTTGTAGCATTCAATTGATTATGGAGTTTTACAATTTCGCTTCTCATTTGTACACGAAGTTTTGCATCAAGATTTGATAATGGTTCATCCATTAAGAATACTTTAGCGTTACGGACAATTGCACGACCTAAAGCGACTCTTTGACGTTGACCACCTGATAAAGCTTTAGGTTTTCTATCAAGATATTGTTCAATTTGAAGAATTCTAGCAGCTTCATGAACTCTACGGTTAATTTCGCTCTTTGGAATATGTTTATAAACAGTAACTGGAACTTTAGTTTCTTGAGCATATTTAAGTTGAGCTCTGATTTTTTCTAACTCTTCTGGATCTTTTCCTTCGCTTTCAGCTTTTATTAAATGTTTTTCAAGTTCAGCAATCTTTTTCTTATCATAATCATAGACATATTCTGCAGAACTTCTTGCTTCTGATAGTTTTTTGCTTAAAACTTCAATCTTTGAGTGGTATCCTTCAAGTTCTTTTTTAGTTGAATCATAATCAACAAGTTTTGGTTCAAGTTTGTCAATTTTCTTTTTAAATTTAGCGGCTTTCTTAGGATCTTTGATGGTTTCATAATCTCTAAGAGCATTATCGCGTTCAGTTTTAATTCTAGTTAAATCATCAAATTTATTATTAACTTTGCTAAATCCTTTATAAAGTTCATTTAGTTCGTTTTCGATGACACTAATTTTTTCTTCGCTTTCTGGCGTTAAAACTTTTTGATTTACTTTATTTATTTTTAAAGAAAATGCCATATTGTCAAATACTGACATATGTGGGTAAAGAGCATAACTTTGGAAAACCATTGCAATATTTCTATCTTTTGGTGATACATCATTAACGTATTCGCCATCAATAAATAAATTTCCTGCGGTTATATTTTCTAAACCAGCAACCATTCTTAAAGTAGTGGATTTACCACAACCTGAAGGTCCTACAAATACAATAAATTCATGCTTTTTGATGTCTAAGTTAAAATCAAAAACCGCTTGAACTCCATTGTCGTATACTTTGTCGATGTGTTGTAATGAAACATATGCATCTTTTGGGCAAGTTAAAATTCTTACATTTTCCTTGTTACTAACTTTATTAATTGTCTTTTCTTCCATAATAGGTTACCTCCTAGATAGACAACTCAACTTCATAGACTTTTTTATCTTTATTGAATGGAATTATATTTCCTTCAATTAGATTACCATCAACATAGAGACCTTTTTCTTTTGAGTGATTATTTAATATATGAATATTGTATTTGGCTCCTCTAAAGATTCTTGTTACTTGAACTTCTTTAAAATCTTTTGATAAGCAAGGATCTATTTTAAGGCCATCGATTTCTGGTTTGATACCAAGAAGTCCTTGAGAGAGAACAACAAATGACCAACTCGCAGTTCCTGTTAGCCAAGAATTTTTTGCTGCTCCATAATGAATGCTATCTCTTCCTGCAATAGTTTGTGAATAAACATAAGGCTCAGTCTGATGAATTTCACTTATGCTTTCAATATATGCTGGTGCATTTTTCTTATATAAAGAGAAAGCTTTCTCTGGTTCGTTTTCTACACAATATGCTAATGTTACCCAAGGATTATTGTGACAGAATACACTTCCATTTTCTTTATGACCTGGTGGGTAACTTGAAATTTCGCCAAGTTCTAAATGGTAGTTTTTATATGCTGGATATAAAACTTCAATTCCATAGTCATTTTCAAGATACTTTTCTACACTCTTTAGTGCAAGTTTTCCATATCCTAATTCATGGCCTACTCCTGCATATGTACAAAAACCATTGGATTCAATATAAATTTTTCCATCTTCACATTCTTTGCTACCAATTTTATTTGAGAAAGCGTCATATGCACGGATGAACCATTCTCCATCCCATCCATCTTTTAAGATTGCATCATTGATAATTTGTAAATATTTTTCGGTTTTCTTTACATCACTTTCTTTACCATAATGTTTTGCGATTTCGATAAATTCTTTTGCGTATTTTATAAACATTCCAGCGATGAAAACCGATTCAGCTTTATGTGATTCCTTATTACTGGTTGTTTGGAATGATTCTCCAGGAGTAGAGCTAAAACAGTTTAAATTTAAACAATCGTTCCAATCAGCTCTTCCAATTAATGGAAGATTATGAGGTCCAAGATTATTTTCAGTATATTCAATACTCCTAACGAGGTGTTCATATAATGGTTTTTCACTTCCTTCTACATTATTAAACGGAGTAGGGATATCTAAAATTGAAAAATCACCTGTTTCTTTAATATAAGCGCTTGTTGCAGCTATTAACCATAATGGATCATCATTAAATCCTGATCCAATGTCAGCGTTTCCTCTTTTTGTTAAAGGTTGATATTGATGGTAAGTTGAACCATCTTCAAATTGAATTGAAGCAATATCTATAATTCTTTCTTTAGCTTTTTGAGGGATTAAATGAACAAATCCTAATAAATCTTGGCATGAATCTCTAAAACCCATACCTCTTCCAGTACCACTTTCAAAATATGATGCGCTTCTTGACATACAATATGTCATCATACATTGATATTGGTTCCAAATATTTGCCATTCTATTGAATTTTTCATCTTCAGATTTAATTGAGAATATGCTTAATAAATTGTCCCAATATTTGTTTAAATCATTGAAAGCTTTTTCAACTTTTTCTTCTGAATTAAATTTATTCGTTAATTCATAGGCTTTTTCTTTATTTATAATATTTGGAGCAATAAATTTTTCATCATCTTTATTTTCAACATAACCTAAAATGAAAATTATTGTTTTTGTTTCATTTGGTTTGAGTTTAATTGAAAAATGATGGCATGCAATTGGTTCGTTTCCATAGCAAACTTCATTTTTTGTTTTATTATTGTGTATAACTTCAGGATCGTCCCATCCATTTAATAATCCTAAAAAAGAGGATCTTTCTGTATCAAATCCATCGTGCTTTTGATTAGCATAGAAGAAACAATAATGGTTCCTTCTTTCTCTGTATTCGGTTTTATGATAAATAGTATTATCATCAACCTCGACTTCCGCAATATTTAAATTACGTTGAAAGTTTGTTGAATCGTCAATTGTATTATATAAACAAAATTCAACAGCTCCATAGAGATCGATATTTCTTGTTTTATTGGAAACGTTTCTTAATTTAAGCTCATTAATTTCGCAATTTGAACCTAACGGAACGAAACAAAGGAGATTACAAGAAATATCGTTCTTGGAGCTTAAGAACCTTGAGTAATTAAGTCCATGATGACATTCGTAAGAATCAAGAATGGTTTTTGTAGGAAGGAATCCAGGATTCCATACACATTCTTCATCTTTAATATAATAAAAACGTGCACCAGTATCTCTTGGGACATTATTATATCTAAATCTTGTTAATCTACGGAGCTTTGCATCCTTATAAAAAGAATATCCTCCACAAGTATTGCTTATTAAACCAAAAAAATCCTCATTTCCTAAATAATTGATCCAAGGCATTGGCGTTTGAGGGGTATTAATAACATATTCTTTTGCTTTATCATCAAAATATCCGTATTTCATAAGTTTTGAGCCCTTCTTTAAAATCGTAAGCGCTTACATTGGTTAAATATAATTACTTAAACGATTTCGTTAATATGACTTTATTTTATTCATAAATAGACCAAATTCAATAAAAATAAAACGAAATAATTTCGAAATTTATGCGATTATATCGACATATATTATATAAATATAATATATAAGGAAAAACACGAAAAAATATATTTTTTAATTTGTTGACATTCGAATTGACAAATATCTATAATAATATCGAAATCGTTTTCGAAAGCGCTTACATTTATGATTAGAGTAAAAGATATTGCAAAAAAATGTGGAGTATCAACAGCCACAGTTTCTAAGGCTTTACACAATAGCAAGGAATTAAATCCTGAGACTATTTCTTTAGTTTGCAAGACCGCGAAAGAGATGGGATATATTCCAAACGCAACAGCAAGATCATTGAAATTAAGAAAAACATATAGTATAGGTGTTCTTTTTGTTGATAAAACTGGAACTGGTTTAGAACATGAATATTTTTCAGCGATTCTTGAGGCTATTAAAGCTGAAGCTGAAAATTTAGGATACGATATTACATTTATTTCTAATAATTTAGGAAATGCGCCAACCTCTTATTTAGAACACGCGCGCTATAGAAGTATTGATGGTGTTGTAATTGCATCAGCTGATTTCGATAATGAAAAAGTAATTGAATTAGTAAATAGTGAGATTCCTACTGTGACAATTGATTATATCTATAATAAATCGAGTGCGGTTATGTCAGATAATGTTGAAGGTTTAGAAAGTCTTGTTAAATACGCTGCAAGTAAAGGGCATAAAAAAATTGCTTTCATACATGGAGAAATTACGGATGTTACAAATAAACGTCTTGCAGGATTTTATAAAGCGATGAAAGAATTAAATTTAAATGTTGATAAAGAATACGTTAGAGAAGGAATTTACCACGATCCTAAATCTAGCGGTAGAGAAACTAAAAAATTGTTAGCTCTTGATGAAAGACCAACTTGTATTATTTATCCAGATGATATTTCTATAATGGGAGGAATGACCGCAATTCAAGAAGCAGGTTTAAAAGTTCCTGAAGATATAAGTGTAGCTGGATATGATGGAATTAATTTTTCTAGAATATTGCGGCCAATCTTAACTTCTTATGTTCAAAATAGTACTGAGCTTGGTAAATGTGCAGTTAAAAATTTAATCGAAAGAATTGAGAATCCTAAAGTATTTGTTCCTACAATAATTCACGTAAAAGGAACTTTGCAAGAGGGGAATACAGTAGTTGATGTTAGATGAGGTTATAAATGCGTCGAGCATTATAATAGATAACTTGATTTTCGGAGGTAAACAAAAATATGAAAAAATCAGTTAAATTATTAATGAGTTTAGCAGCTATATCACTTCTTGGTGGAGCAGTCACTGGCTGTGGAGAATCAGCAAATTGTCCAGAATGTCCAGAATGTCCAGATACTCCTGTTACACCAGATGAAGAAAAGAGCGGTGCTATTCTTAACATCAGATGTTGGAATAATGAATTCCAAAGCAGATTCAGATCATACTATCCAGATTATGTTAAGACCGAAGGTGATTATGATATCTTAAGAGATGGAACTAAAGTTAAATGGATTATCGTAGCTAATGATAATAATGGTTACCAAACAGCTTTAGATGAAGCTTTAAAGAATCAAGATTCAGCAAAAGCTGATGATAAGGTTGATATCTTCCTTTCAGAAGCTGACTATATTACAAAATATAAAGATTCAGAATACACTCTTGATGTCATTAAAGATGTTGGTTTAACAACAAGTGATATTAATGATCAATATAAATATACTCAAGAAGTTGCTACAAGTAGCGAAGGTGTTTTAAAAGGCGTCACATGGCAAGCAGCCCCTGGTCTTTTTGCTTATCGTAGAGATTTGGCTAAGAAGGTTTTTGGCACTGATGATCCAGTAAAAGTTCAAGCTGAGTTATCTAGTTGGGATAAATTTAACGCTGCTGCTGCAAAAGCAAAAGAAAAAGGTGTTTATATGTTATCAGGGTATGATGATTCATATCGTACCTATAGCAACAATATGGGTCAAAAATGGGTTAGTGATGATGGTGTCTTATCAATTGCTCCAAAGATGAAACAATGGGTTGATGATACAAAGAACTTTGTTGATAAAGGATATTGTGGAACTTCAACATTATGGAGTGGTCAATGGGCAGCCGACCAAGGACCAAATGGTAATCCAGTTTTAGGATTCTTCTATTCAACTTGGGGCATTAACTTCACACTTTTAGGAAATTCACTTGCTGATTCAAGTGCACCACAACAAGTTGGTAATGGTTTATTTGGTCAATATGCAGTTTGCGAAGGTCCAGAATCATATTATTGGGGCGGAACTTGGATCCATGCAGCAAAAGGAACCGATAATATTAAACAAATTAAAGATATTATGCTTAACCTTACTTGTTCAAGAACAGTTATGAGTTCAATTACTAAGATCGAACAAGATTATACAAATACCGTTTCTGGTATGAATACAATCGCAAATGATTCTTCATTTGGTAGTGCTTTCTTAGGCGGACAAAACCACATCGCATTATTTGAAAAATCAGCTGCTAAGATCGATTGCTCTAATATGAGTGGTTATGATCAAGCTTGTAACGAAGGATTCCAAAACGCAATGCATGATTACTTTGCTGGAAATGTTACTTACGAAAAAGCACTTGCTAACTTCAAATCGACTATTAGTGAAAAGCATCCAGAAGTTACATTTAATTTCTAATAAATAAAATAAGATTCTTTTTTCCTAGGGCAAAAAAGCCCTAGGAAAATGTTTTTATAAAAATAATGAAAGGAGATTTTATGGCGAAATCTAAAACAAATCTAGCTGGCGAACTTGTTATAATGCCAAATGGCACAACGCGTAGAATTAATAAAAATGTTTCATATAGTAAATGGGGTTATATATTTTTAATTCCTTTTTTCGTTATTTTTATAATTTTCCAATTTGTGCCATTATTCGAAACAGTTTTTTACTCAATGTTTGAATATTATTTCAAACTTGGAATTCATCAAGTTGGACCAAATTGGAATAATTTTGGCAATTTTGTGAAACTATTTACTAATGCAGATTTTTATAAATACTTTGGAAATACAGTTGTTTTATGGATTATTGGGGCAATTCCTCAATTCGTATTTGCTTTACTATTTGCAGTTTGGTTTACAGATCAAAGATTAAAACTTAAATGTGCAGGATTTTTTAAAGCCGTTGTTTATATGCCAAATTTAATTATGGCTTCAGCTTTTGGTTATTTATTTTATATGTTATTTGGATTAAATGGTCCATTTACAATGATTGCTAGGGCTTTAGGAAGCGACATTATTTTTGGTGAAAGCGCATGGGCAACAAGACTTATTATTGCTAGTATTAATATTCTTATGTGGACTGGTAATACATGCATATTATTGATGTCTGGAATTATGGGTATTGATGAATCTGTTTTTGAATCTGCAAGACTTGATGGTGCAGGTGGATTTAGAACATTTAAAAATATTACGATGCCACTTTTAATGCCAATATTTGTTTATGTTTTTATTACATCAATGATTGGTGGTATTCAAATGTTTGATGCTGCACAAATTTACACTCAAACAACTGGTGGTCCAAATATGTCTAGTAAGACCTTAATTATGTATTTAAATAACTTAATTATGACATCTAAAAATTATGGTATGGCTGGCGCATTAAGTGTTGTTTTATTCATAATTACCGGTATTTTATCTATCTTTGTTTTTAAAACATTAACTCCTGTTTATAATGCAGCAAAAGCTGAAAAGAAAGAGAGAAAGAAGAGACAACTTTGGAATAAGATGAACAACAAACAATACGGGGAGGTAATCATTTATGAGTCAAGAAATGTTACAAATAGAAGCTCGAAGTAAATCACATAAAAGTGAAAAGTTTACATTAAATCTTTATAGAACATTTGTATATATAGTTTTAATTATAATGGCAATTGTTTGCTTATTTCCTTTCTATATAATGCTTGTAAATTGCACAAGAACAAATGTTGAAATTCAAAGGGAAGTTTCCTTTTGGTTTGGAACAAACTTTATAAATAACCTTGTTAATTTATTTAATAATGAACAAGTTCCAATTGCTTCAGCAATGAAAAACAGTTTGTTCATTGCATCGATTTCTGCAGTTTTAACGACATACTTTAGTGCATTAACTGCATATGCTACACATATTTATAACTTTAAGGGTAAAAAATTTATTACAACTTTCATCATGGCAATTATGATGATTCCTACGCAAGTTTCAGCGATTGGTAGTTTATTAATGTATTATCAAATTCAAGCAGCAATTCCTGGATTAAAATTACTTGATACATTTATTCCATTAACTATTCCTGCAATTTGTGCTCCAGTTACTTATTTCTATATTAAACAATATATGGATAGCGTTTTACCAACTGAAGTTATTGAAGCGGCTAGGGTTGATGGAAGTTCAGAAATTGGTATTTTTCATAGAATGGTTTTACCAATGATTAAACCTGCTCTTTCAGTTCAATTCATATTTGCATTTGTTTCGAATTGGAACAATTATTTCTTCCCAGGGCTTATTCTTACAAGTAAAAATAAATACACACTTCCAATTTTAATTTCGCAATTAAAATCAAGTGATCCAACAACATTTGATTATGGTCAAATCTATTGTTTAATGACAATCGTAGTTCTTCCATTAATTATTGTTTACTTTATTCTTTCAAAGAATATTATTAAGGGATTAACTTCTGGAGCCGTTAAAGGTTAAAAATCTAATTAATAATCATTCTAATTATTTATTTAATTGGAATGATTTTTTTATACAAAAAGGAGTGGTTTATGAAAATCGAAGGGGTTTCTGCGCGTGATTTTTTAAAAAATGCCTACATTAGAGCAAGTGAAATATATATTGATTTTTTTATTTCAGATGCTCAATATATTGATTTTAATAAAGACATTATTTTATGTGTTTCTTATAACAATAAAAGAAGGCCTTTTATATATGAATTACTTAAAGATTCAAAGGTTAACAATTATATAAAATCTTTTAATAAAACATGTTTATTATTGATTGAAGAAAATAGTTCATTTTTCATTGATGAACATCAAAATCAACATCAAATCCCCCATGAAATTCATATATGCATCATAAAATGCATTCATGAACTTGATGATTTTGGTGGGTTTTTGAACGATAAAAATGAGCTTGTAATTAATTTAAAAAGTAAAAAAGTTGGCCCTCACTATGATGTTAATTTACTCTTGGGGGATAGAACAAAATTTGCTGAGCCATTATT
>CAVGUA010000023.1:0-10929 GCA_963632335.1 Parabacteroides goldsteinii | reverse complement strand
ATTATTATCAACACCAAAATCAGTTGTAAATTCATTCGGCTTTGGAAGTTTTAGAGGCGATTCAAATTATCAAGTACTTGCAACAAGATGGGATGTTCGTCCTGAAGAAAATGGGAATCCATTCAATAGACAATTTTACTTATTAGAAAATTCTAAAATTATTTTTTATAGTGGTGCTGTTTCACAAAATATTAAAGAAGCATATTGTGTCCATGGTGTTAATAAAACAGAAATTTTTTATAAGACAGAGGATTTAGAAATAAAAAGAACAATTTTTATTATGCTTCAAAGAAAAGGACTTCCAACAGCAGTTGAGAGTCAATTAATAGAAGTTAAAAACTTAACTAAATTTCCAAGAAATTTAGAAATAGTGTGTACTGGAATGTTTGGCTTATCGAATCCAAGTTGTCAAGAAGTTGATATAATTTACCAAACGGTTATTACTCAATCAAAGATACTAAAAGTTAACGATAATATTGCGGCAATTGTTCCTGACTATTATCCAGTTTATTTTAAAGATCATATAAGATTTGCAACAATAAAAGATAATGAAGGATTTTTTGAAGAATTTACACAAGATTCTACAAGTTTTTTAGGCATGGGGAATTTTAGTAATCCTGAAGGAATTAATTCTTTTGATAATACGTTAAGAATGTCTGGAAGCAGTTTCTTTGCATTAAAAAAGAAATTTTCATTAAAACCTAGAGAAAGTCATAAACTTGTTGAATTTGTTGGATGTACGATGCTAGAAGATTCTAATGATATATATTTAAAGTTGAATAGTGAATTCTTAAAATTGATTTCAGAATATGGTAATTATGAAAAAGTTTTAAAGGAACTTGAAAGAAAAACTAAAGACTTTAATAATTACAAAAATTATTTACAAATAGAATCCGAAGATAAGTTATTTGATTCATATGTAAATAATACATTACCATTCCAGGTTTTATATCAAACTTTTGTATCAAGAAGTTTTGCACAAACTCAAAAAGGTTATAGAGAAATTGGTTTTAGAGAGATTCAAGATTTATATGGTTCATTACCTTATCTAATTACATCAGGGCAAGAAGTTCTAGCTGAGAAATTATTAACAAAATGGATCGAGAATATTTTTGAATTTGGCTACGCAAACCATAATTTTTACTACAAAGGGAAAGAACCAGGAATGTGTAGTGATGATCAGATATGGCTTTTAGATGCTGTTTTTAAATTTGTAACACTAACTAATAATAAAGAATTTTTAAATAAAAAATTTAGGGTTGCAACAAAACGTAAGAAAAGAAAATTGATTGATACATTAAAAGCGATTGTTTTATATAGTTCTGAAATTAGTGTTGGGAATCATGGGTTACCACTTTTAGATTCGGCAGATTGGAATGATTGTTTAAAGATTGACGATGATTATTTAAATGGCCCAGAAAAAGAAAAAGTATACTTGAAACAACTTAAAAAGGGTGGTGGAAAATTTGGCGATCGTTTTGTTTCTAATTATAGCGAGTCAATTATGAATGCATTTCTTTTATTGAATGGAATGAAGAATTTGCTTTTAATTATTGATGATGAAGACTTTAAAAAGACCTTAAATTATGAAATTAATAAAATGTCTGATGCTGTCAATAAAAGTGCATACTTGAATGGGTTCTATGTAAGGGTTTTAATTAATAAACCAAATATGAACAATATTAAATTCATAGGAAGCAAGAGTGATAATCTTTCGACAGATTCGTCTATTTTAAATGGTTCTTATTATTTGAATTCTTTTTCATGGAGTTTGCTTAGCGACACTGCTGATGAAAGCAAGATAAATGAGATGTTGCTTGCGATTGATTCAAAACTAAAAACCGAAGCTGGATTTATGCTTTGTTCAAAACATAATTTGAAATTAGCAGGATCAACATCAGCTTCTACTGATCATTATTTTTTAGGCGATAGAGAAAATGGAGGCGTTTTTAAACATGCAACAATGATGTTTACAACTTCATTATTAAAAAGAGTAAAGACTGTTGAATCTAAAGAATTAAGAGAAAAGATGCTGGATGATGCTTTTTATATGTTAGATAGAGTTTTACCATATAAGACTTTAGAAAATTCTTATGTTCTAAAAGGTAATCCTAGATTTTGCACACAATATAATAATTCAATAACTAATGAAAATATTGGACCTATTTTAAGTGGAACAGCAACATGGTTAACATTAACCATTTTTGAAATGATAGGAATTTCTTATTCCTTGGATTCTTTATTTATTAGGCCTGAGTTGCCAAAAAAGGTTGGTCATTTAATTGCTAAAATAAAACTTAATAATGATACATATATCAACATTGAAATAAATAAACCTAAAGGTGTTTATTCTGATTACCATAATGCCGAATATATTTTGGATGGGGAAAGAGTAAGTTATAAAATTCCAAAATTCAGTGATGGTGCAATACATGAATTACTAATTAATTTTTAATTTTTTGGTATCAAAATTGATAAAAATGGCACATAAAAAATGCCATTTTTTTATCTTGTATATAGAATACAAATCAAAAAATAGTTTGATGTAGACGCATCTTTTACGATTTTAATCAATTGGTATAAATTTTTTCTTCATTATATCAGTAAAAAAATATTGATATAAATCAAAAACCATAATAAAATTATGTTGTAAAACTGGAGGTAATTATGGAAAAGCTTAAGACTGTAACCATGAAACAATTGAGTCGATACCCTGTTTATCTTAGATTTCTTCTTAACCAAAGAGAGGAAGGATATAAGACAACAAGTGCGCCAATAATTGCTAAAGGTTTAGGTTTTAATGAAGAAAAAGTTCGTAAGGATTTACAAGTTGTTGCAACTAGTTCTGGAAAACCTAAATCTGGTAGAAATATCGATGAAATTATTAATGATATTGAAACTTTTCTTGGTTATAACGACACGAATGATGCAATTATTGTTGGAACAGGTCATTTAGGTCAAGCATTTCTTAATTATCATGGTTTTGATGACTATGGTTTAAACATTCTTGTGGGTTTTGATATTGATCCAAAGGTTGTTGACACCGAAATAAATGGGAAGAGAATCTATTCCATATATAAAATGGAAAATTTAATTCCGAGATTAAATGTTCATATTGCAATTCTTACAGTTCCAAGCGAAGCAGCACAAGAAATAGTTGATAAACTTGTAAATGTTGGTATTAAAGCAATTTGGAATTTTGTTCCTGTTCATTTAGATGTTCCAGATGATGTCGTTGTCGAAAATGTTAATCTTGCAAGTTCTCTTGCTATTTTGTCTCACAAATTAAAAGATAGCGAACTTAAAAAAATTAACAAATAAGTATTAACCAAAGTTAGGGAGAAGAAAAATGGAAGAAAAAGTATTAAATCAAGAAGCTGTAAAAGAAGTTGATGAGCTTGTTAAAAAAGGCCAGGTTGCTTACGATGAATTTTTAAAACTTAATCAAGAACAAGTTGACTACATCGTTGCTAAATGTAGTGTTGCTGGTCTTGACCACCATGGCGATTTAGCTGCTGCTGCAATTAATGAAACAAAGCGTGGTATTTTTGAAGATAAGGCAACAAAAAATTTGTTTGCTTGCGAATATATCGTCAATAATATGCGTCATTTAAAAACTGTTGGCGTTATTAGTAGTGACCCTGTAACTGGAATTACAGAGATTGCTGATCCTCTTGGCGTTATTTGTGGAATTACACCAGTTACTAACCCAACAAGTACAGTTATTTTTAAATCATTAATTTGTTTAAAAACAAGAAATCCAATCGTATTTGCATTCCATCCAAACGCGCAAAACTGCTCAAAGATGGCTGCACAAATCATGCGTGACGCTGCAGTTGCAGCTGGTGCACCAAAAGATTGCATTCAATGGATTGAACATCCTTCAATGGATGCAACAACTGCATTAATGAATCATCCAGGAGTTGCAACAATTTTAGCAACTGGTGGTAATTCAATGGTTAAAGCAGCTTATAGTTGTGGAAAACCAGCAATGGGTGTTGGTGCAGGAAATGTTCCTTGTTATATAAATAAATCAGCAAATGTTGAACAAGCAGTAAATGATGTTGTCATCTCAAAATCATTTGATAATGGTATGATTTGTGCTTCTGAATCAGCATGTTTCGTTGATAAAGATATTTATGATGAAGCCGTTAAATTATTTAAGAGATTTAAAGTTTATTTTGCAACGGAAGAAGAAAAACTCAAACTTGAAAAATTCATGTTTGGAGTTAATTCAAAAGATGAAGATTATGAAAATAAAGCTAGACTCAATCCAATTGTTGCCGGTATGAGTCCACAAAATATTGCAAAAAATGCAGGTATTGAAGTTCCTGAAGATTGTGTAATTATTGCGGTTAAATGTAAAAATGTTGGACCAAAAGAAATTATGTCCAGAGAAAAACTTTCACCAGTTCTTGGTTTTTATAAAGTTGAAAACGACGTTGAAGGTTTCAAGAAATGTAAAGAAATGCTTGAATTCAATGGTTTAGGACATACTGCAGCAATTCATTGTAAAGAACAAAAAATGGCTGATGATTTTGGCGAAAATTGTGCTGCTTTACGTATTGTTTGGAATTCTCCATCCACTTTTGGTGGCATTGGTAATGTTTATAATTCATTCTTGCCATCACTCACTTTAGGTTGCGGTTCATATGGGCACAATTCTATTGGTGGTAATGTTAGTGCTGTTAATTTGCTTAATGTCAAAAAGGTTGGAAAGAGGAGAAATACAATGCAATGGTTTAAGGTTCCACAAAAAATCTATTTTGAAAGAAATTCAATTCAATATTTACAAAGTTGTAAGAGTGTAGGAAAGGTTTTTATTGTTACAGATCGTTCAATGGTAGATTTAGGGTTTGTTAATAAGATTACTGAACAACTTAATTTAAGAAGAGAACCAGTCCAAATTCAACTTTTCTGTGATGTTGAACCAGATCCAGATATTTCAACAGTCAAAAAAGGAGTTGAATTAATGAATAATTTTAGACCAGATACTATTATTGCTTTAGGTGGTGGTAGTCCAATGGATGCCGCAAAAGGTATGTGGTTATTCTATGAACATCCAGAAGTTAATTTTGATGATTTAAAACAAAAATTTATGGATATTCGTAAGAGAGCTTTCAAGTATCCAGAACTTGGTCGTAAATCAAAATTAATTTGTATTCCAACAACTTCCGGTACTGGTAGTGAAGTTACTCCATTTGCTGTTATTAGTGATAAAGCTCACTTCAAGAAATATCCTTTAACTGATTATAGTCTTACTCCAACTATTGCAATTGTTGATCCAGAATTTACAACAAATATTCCTCCAAAATCAACTGCAATGACTGGTATGGATGTTTTGACACACGCAATTGAAGCTTATACAAGTGTTCTTGCTAGCGACTTTACTGATGGTCTTGCATTACAAGCTATTAAACTTGTTTTTGAATATTTACCAAGAGCTGTTAAAGATGGTTCACACGATTTGGTTGCAAGAGAAAAGATGCACAATGCCGCAACTATTGCAGGTATGGCATTTGCAAACGCTTTCCTTGGTATGACACACTCTCTTGCTCATAAAGTAGGTGCTGAGTTCCATACAGTCCATGGTTATACATGTAGTGTTTTACTTCCATATGTAATTAGATATAATGGTCAAGTTCCAACCAAACTTAGTGTTTGGCCAAAATATAATGAATATTGTGCAGATAAGAAATATTTCGAAATTTGTAAGTTGCTTGGAATTAAAGCTGATTCACAAGCAGATGCGCCAAATAAACTTGCGGATGCTGTTACAAATTTAGCTAAGGAAATTGGTTTAGGAACAAGCTTTAAAGAAATGGGAATCGATAAGAAAGAATTTGAAAGCAAGATCCAAGAAATTGCAGTTCTTGCTTACGAAGATCAATGTTCCCCAGCAAATCCAAGAGTTCCAATTGTTAAAGACATGGAAATCATTTTAGAAAAGAGTTACGAAGGAGTAAAATAGTATGGTAAATGTTGCAGTTTGTGTAGGTAGTTCTTGCCACCTAAACGGCAGTTATGATGTTATTGAAGCTATGAAGAAAGCTTTAAAGGACAACAATATCGAAGATAAAGTTGTCCTTAAGGGGACATTTTGCTTGAATAAATGTGGTAATCATGGTGTAAATATTAAAGTAGATGATGAAATAATTACTGGCGTTACTTTAGACAATTTTGAGGAAGTTTTTAAAAAATATATTTTAAGTAAGGTTCAGTAGAGAAAGTCTGAAGGAGCCTTATGAAATATTGCTTAATTAGTGAAAAGAATAATTGTAAGAGTTGTTACAAATGTATTCGTTATTGTCCTACTAAATCAATTTCTTTTAGTGACAATCAAGCTTCGATTATTCAAGATGAATGTATTTTGTGTGGGCATTGTTATTTAGTTTGCCCTCAAAATATCAAAGTTATTCGCGATGACTTAATTAGAGTTAAGGAGTTAATAGGTAGTGATAAAAAAGTAATTGCTTCTGTTGCCCCATCGTTTGTTGCTGAATATAATGTTAGCTTTGAAAAATTAAAAGAAGTATTAATTAAGTTTGGTTTTTATGATGCCGAAGAAACTGCAATTGGTGCTACAATTGTCAAGAATGCATATGACGAAATGGTGAACAAAAATGATAGAGATATCATCATTTCGTCATGTTGCCATAGCATTAATTTATTGATGCAAAAACATTATCAAGATTTACTTCCTTATCTTGCAGACACTATGTCACCTATGGTTGCCCATGGACAAGATATTAAAAGAAGATATCCTGATGCAAGTGTGGTTTTTATTGGACCATGCATTGCAAAAAAAGATGAATCAGATAAAAACAATAAATATGTAGATGTTGCTTTAACATTTATTGAACTTACTAAATGGTTAAAAGAGTCTAATATAAAATTAGAAAAAGAAGAAAAACCTTTAGTGATTGAAAAAAGTAAAGCGAGACTTTTCCCAACTAGCGGCGGAGTCTTAAATACTATGGACAAAGCAAATAAAGACTACGACTATCTTGTTGTTGATGGGATGGAAAACGTTTTAAATGCGTTAAAAGATATTAGAGAAGGTAAAGTTCATAAATGCTTTATTGAAATGTCTGCGTGTAGTGGAAGCTGCATTAATGGGCCTGCAATCAATGATACGTCACGCGCGCTCGTGGCAAATTATTTAATGATTCATAAATTTGCAGGAGAAAAAGATTTTGATGTTAATAAAGAAATTAAATATGAAAATATTAAAAGAACTTACAATCCTATTTTAGTTACTAAAGCAATGCCTAGTGAAACAGATATTCAAGAATGTTTGAAAAAAATGGGAAAATCCAGCAAAAACAAAGAATTAAATTGTGGATGTTGTGGGTATAATACTTGTCGAGATAAAGCAATTGCTATTATTGAAGGCAAAGCAGTTAAAGAAATGTGTCTTCCATATTTAATGGAAAAAGCAGAAAGTTTTAGTGATAACATTGTTAGTAATACGCCTAATGGTTTAATGGTTTTAAATGAATCTTTAAATATTGAATTAATTAATAAAGCAATGCTTAGAATTATTGGTTTAGAAGATTCTAGAGATGTAATTGGGAAAAACATTACAACAATTATGGATCCTGAAGATTTTGTTAGTTGTTTAGATGGAATGGACACAATTAAAGGAAAAAAAGAATATTTAAGTGAATATAATAAATATGTTGAAGAGACTCTTGTTCATGATGAAAAATTCCATTTAATTTATTGTGTTATTAGAGATGTTACAGAAGAAGAAATTGCAAAACAACAAAAAGATGAGCTTGTTCAAAAATCTGTTGAAATAGCAAATAAAGTTATTGATAAAAATATGAGAAGCGTCCAAGAAATTGCTTCTTTACTTGGTGAAACCGCAGCTGAAACTAAGGTTGCATTGAGTGCTTTAAAGGACACATTAAAAGATGACAATCAATAATTATGTAACCGAAGTAGGTGGTTTAAGTTATAACCATGTTGGTGAGCAACTTTGTGGTGACCATTATCAAGTTGTAAGACCTGATGAAAACACTACTGTTATTGTTTTAGCAGATGGCTTAGGAAGTGGGGTTAAAGCCTCAATTTTATCAACGCTCACAAGTGAAATTATATCGACAATGATGGCAAATAATCTTTCTATCGAAGAATGCGTCAAAACGATTGCTGAAACACTTCCAGTTTGTAAAGAAAGAGGAATTGCTTATTCAACTTTTACAATTTTAAAAATAACAAATAACAAATTTGTTCAAATTTACAATTTTGATAATCCTGAACCAATTTTATTAAGAAATGGGAAGGAAGAAAAAATTCCAACTTCTGTTATTGAAATTGAAGGAAAGAAAATTTACCGAGGTGAGATTGAAGCAAAATTATATGATACATTCATATTATTAAGTGATGGAACAATTCATGCAGGGCTTGGTCAATCAATGAATTTTGGGTGGGAAAGACCACAAATTGTAGATTATATGTCTGCTCTTTATAACGAAAATTATAGTAGCAAAACTCTTGCTACAGAACTTGTTAGTCATTGTAACGATTTATATGGTGGGAAACCTGGCGACGACACAACTGCGTTAGTTCTAAGAGTAAGAAAAAGACAACAAGTGAACTTATTAATGGGTCCAGCAAGTAATATTGATGATGATAAGAATATGTTAAGTTTATTTTTTGCTAAAGAAGGCAAACATATTGTCTGTGGAGGATCAACAAGCAATATGGTTGCGAAATACTTAAATAAACCATTAATTATGAATACTGATTATATTGATAAAGAAATTCCTCCAACCAGCACCTTAGAAGGTGTAGACTTAGTTACAGAAGGGATTATAACAATTAATAAAGTATTAGCTTATGCAAAAAATACGTTAGAAGATAACCAAGATTATTTTGAGTGGTGCTTTAAACAAGATGGCGCAAGCGAAATAGCAAGAATGTTATTTGAAGAAGCAACCGACATTAATTTCTTTGTTGGTTGTGCTGTAAACCCAGCGCATCAGCAACCTGGGGTTAAAATAAATTTCACAATTAAGATGCAACTTATTGACCAACTCGCAAAAACCCTTAAAATAATGGGGAAACGTATAAAAGTTAGTTATTTCTAGGAGAATGAATTATGCTTAAATTTGACACAAACGTACAAGAACTTAAATATAAGGTCTTAAAAGAAGTAGCAAGATCTACTTTTAAAGGAACATTGTTGGAGGATTATAATGAAATTCCAAAGATTATTGTTCCAGGACCAAAACCATCAATGCGTTGCTGCATTTATAAAGAAAGAGCAATTGTTTTAGAAAGAATGAAACTTGCAACTGGTGGCAATAAAGAAAGAGATAATGTCGTAGAAGTTATGAATATTGCTTGCGATGAATGTCCAGTTGGTGGTTATACAGTTACTCATAATTGTAGAGGTTGTATTGCTCATAGATGTGAAAAAGCATGTATGAGACATTGTATTTCTTTTGATCCAGAAACAAGACAAGCAAAAATCGATAAGACAAAATGTGTAAATTGTGGACTTTGTGCCAAAGCATGTCAATATGGGGCGATTTTGAATTTTAAGAGACCTTGTGAATCTGCTTGTAAAGTTAATGCCATTTCAATGGGTGAAGATTTTGCTGCAAAAATTGATGATTCAAAATGTATTCAATGCGGAAGTTGTGTTTCACAATGTCCATTTGGTGCAATTATGGATAAATCACAAATTGTTGATGTAATTAATACTATTAAAGATAGTGATTTCAGCAAGAAATATAATATTTATGCTGTTGTTGCACCATCAATTTCAAGTCAATTTAAATATGCAACATTAGGACAAGTTGTTAGTGCAATTAAAGAACTCGGTTTCCATAGTGTTGTTGAAGCCGCATTAGGTGCAGATATGGTTGCTTATAGCGAAGCCCATGAACTTGCAGAAAGAGGCAAATTAACTTCTTCTTGCTGCCCTGTATTTGTAAACTTCATAAACAAGAAATATCCTGAACTTGTTCCTTATATTTCAAGTAACTTATCACCAATGGCTGCAATTTCAGAATATTTGAAGAAGGTTGATCCAACTTGTAAAGTCGTATTTGTTGGACCATGTATTGGTAAAAAAGGCGAAATTAAAAAAGATAGAGTTAAACCACTTGTTGATTACGTTTTAACTTTTGAAGAATTACAAGCTTTAATTGATAGTAGAGATATTGATTGTTCAAAATTAGAAGAGAGCAAACTTGATAATGCCTCATACTATGGAAGAATTTTTGCAAGATGTGGTGGCTTAACTGATGCAGTTAAGGAAGCATTAAAAGAATCCAATATTGAATTTGAAGTTAAAGGCGCTCAATGTGATGGAATTCAAAATTGCAAAGCAGCTTTAGATAAACTTAAAGCAGGAACTGAAGATTTCAATTTTATCGAAGGTATGGCTTGTGTTAATGGTTGTATTGGTGGACCATGTTGCTTAACTCATGAATTTAGAGATAAAGCTGAAGTTGATAAATATGGTATGCAAGCAAAAGAAAAGACAATTTTAGATGCTATTAAAGCTGTAAAACAATAATTAATAAAATAAGGCACTGTGAATTTGAGCAGCGCCTTTTTAATAACTAGAATTTAATACTAATCTTGAAAAACGTCGATTCCTTCGAATCAAGATAGAGTGTGAACTTATTTTGCTCAATAATGGTTTTTAATGTTTCAAGATTGACATTAGTCGTTACACTTGATGGATGAGTACCAACTTTTGAATAAAATGCTTCAAAAACTTGTTTTTTGTTTTCTTCTTTAATTTTGCATCCAGAATTATATACAGAGAAATAAATATTTCCGTTATCTTTAAATAATGCGACTTGAATAATTCCATTAAAATCAACATTTTTAATAGCGTTTTCAATTAAAATTTTTGCTAAAGTAGAAACATCTTTTTTGCTACTAGCTAGCAATAATTTAGGT
>CAVGUA010000022.1:0-10138 GCA_963632335.1 Parabacteroides goldsteinii | reverse complement strand
GCATAAAGAAGAATATAATCCAGTCCATTCATAAAAACGAACATTCAAAGTATATTTTTCTTCGACATTTTTAATGATGCTTTCATTAAAGAACTTATATCCATCTTCCCATTCATTCCAAGGTCTAAAATTATGAATTTCTTTCAAAGTCATGAAGACCGCAAAATCTAAAAATTCTTTTTTATCTAAAAAATCTTTGTATTCATCGTTATTTTTATCAAATCTTTCAAATGCTTTTTTTAAAATTTTATACCTATTATTGAATAAAATTTCATAATTGACTTTATTTTCGCAATCTTGCCACTTAACGTTTTCACATTCTTCTTTGGTTAAAAGCCCATCAAGAACCAAAAAATCTAAATCAATAAAATATGGATTTAATGCTGAGCTTGATGGCGATTGATAAGGCGAATCTCCATAGCTTGTTAATGTTAAAGGCAATATTTGCCAAATATGAAAATTTGATTTATATAAAAAATCAACAAAATTATAGGCCTCTTCCCCTAATGTACCAATCCCATATTTTGATGGTAAAGAACTAATATGTAACAAAACACCAGCTTGTCTTTTCATAGTATTTTTCCTATCCTCTTTTTTTAAATTATATTTAACCACTATTTTTAATACAATATTTTTTAATTTAAGAAAATAAATGCTCCTGATGCACTTTTTTTCATTTATGAATTTTTAAAGAAAGCAAATAACAATTGAAGATTTTCATCCTTTTTTATAAATTATTGTTATATAAAAAATATGGAGATCAACATGAAAAACAAATTAAAAACTTATACTTTTTATCAGGTTTATGTTAGAAATTACACAGAAGAAGGCACTTTTAAAGCTTTAATAAATAAATTAGATTATATAAAAGGTTTAGGTATTAAAGTTATTCAATTATTGCCAATAAATGAAATCGGAATTAATGGTAGAAAAGGCAAATTAGGTTCTCCATATTCTATACAAGATTACTATAAAATTAACCATGAACTTGGTACTCTTGATGATTTTAAAGAACTAATAAAAGAAGTTCATAAAAGAGACATGTTTTTAATTATGGATGTAGTGTTTAATCATACTTCAAGAGATAGCATTTTAATTAAAGAACATCCAGAATTCTACTATAGGAATAAAGAAGGGAATTTTGCCAATCATTTTGGAGACTGGTCTGATGTATACGACTTAAATTATACTAATAATCTACTATTGATTGACTATATAACAAATGTTTTGCTTTATTATACTAATCTAGGAGTGGATGGTTATAGGTTTGATGTTGCAAGTTTATTACCAAATGCTTTCTATAAATATGCTTTACCAAAAATAAAGGAAATAAACAAAGATTCTATTCTATTGGGCGAGGCAGTTGATCCTGATTTTGCAAATTTCATACGTGAAAAAGAGGGCAACTGTTGCTCAGATGCTGAACTCTATGAGGATGGTTTTGATTTACTTTATAGATATTCAAATTACAAACTTTTACGAGAATATTTAGAGACAAAAGAAGTCAAATACTTGCAATATTACAAAAATACTTTTTTGTATGAAAATGTTAGTCTTCCTGTAAATGCTTTAAAAATTGGAACAATCGAAAATCATGATTATCCAAGAATAGCATCATTTACAAAATCTGATCAACTTAGAAAGAATATCAATGCCTTTATTTTCTTTATAAAAGGTGCTGGATTTATTTATGGTGGTCAAGAAGTAAAAGAAGAAAAACTTCCAAATTTATTTAATAAAGACTTAATTTCTACAAAAATTAATGATTTAGAATACTTTAATTTTATTAAGAAATTAATCAAGTTAAAATCAAGTGAAATAAATTTAGATTTAATTCAAAGTAATTCAATTGATATTCATCCACAAGTTTTATGTTTTAAAAATATTTATAAAAATGATGATTCTATCGTTGGTTTATTTAATTTATCAGAGAATAATATAGTCTTAAAATCGCCTTTATTAATTGATGGGAAATATCTAGATTTAATTTCTGAAAAAGAAATTTGCATTAAAAATAACACATTAAATTTAACCGAACCTTTGTATCTAAAAAAGATTGATTAATTATCTTTTGTATCCTAATTTATTAGTGCTCATTTCAAGTTTGTAAATTATTTTTAAATTATATTTAAAAACCACTTGATTCTTATAAAAATAATCCTAAAATATCGTTTCGTGAGAAATGAGTATGAAAATTAAAGACATTTTTAAACCTATTGATTTATCTAAAGGAAGCATCACTAAAAACATTATACTTTTTAGTATTCCTATTTTACTAACATTGTTATTACAACAAGTCTATACAATTACTGATGCTGCGATTGCTGGACAGAATTTATCAGCAAACGAAATTGCTGGAATTAATGATGTTGGTTGCTTAACGGTTATTGTTTTACAATTTGGTTTTGGTTGCTCATCAGGATTTAGTGCATTAACAGCAAAAGCCTTTGGTGCTAATAAATTAGAAGATGTCAAAAAATCATTTGCGATTCAAATTGTTATTACATTCTTAATTGGTGTATTTTTAACAATTATTGGCCTCTTATCGATAAATATCATGCTTTCATGGATTAGTATTACACCAGACAATCCAGTTTATGAATATGCATATTTATATATTTTCATTTATTTTTGTGGAACACTTGCACAATTATTTTTCAACTTATTTAGTAGCGTTTTAAGATCGATTGGAGACTCGATTACTCCACTATTGTTCTTGCTTTTAAGTTGTATTATTAATGTTTTCTTGGATATTTTATTCATTGTTACTTTTTCATGGGGAGTTGCAGGTGCTGCAATTGCAACCATAATTGCTCAAATTTTATCAGGTATATTATGTTTCATTTATTCCTATAAAAAATACGATGTTTTTAAAATTAAAATTAGTGATTTAAAAATTGATTGGAAATACGCTTTAGATCATTTAAAAAATGGCGTTCCACTTGGTCTTCAATTCAGTGTTTTAGCCGTTGGAATTATTTTAATGCAAGGTGCCGTTGTTAAATTCGATGTTGCAAGCGGAGATCCAACTCAACCAGCACAACTTGGTTATGGAACTGCAAGTAAATTATTCAATGCTTTAATGACTTTCCAAAGTGGTTTAGGTTCTGCAATGCTTTCATTCTGCGGTCAAAATGAAGGTGCTAAAGAATATGAAAGAGTTAGAAAAGGTACGATTAAAGCGTTAATAATCACAATAATTGGTTCTGCTATTCTTGGCGCTCTTGGCTTGCTTTTGAATATTAATGGATTCTTCTTATATTTATTCTTGAGCCCAAGCAATATTAATTCTCAAACTATTAAATATGCAAACTATTATTTCTATGTGAATATGCCACTATTTATTTTCTTAGGAATGTTATATGTAGGAAGAAATTCTTTACAAGGAATCGAAAAACCTTTATTTCCATTCTTAGCTGGTGTTGCTGAACTTATAACAAGAGTTGTTGTTTCATTATATTTCCCATCAATGGTTAATCCGATTGATCCAACAAGTGATATATCTTACATTGCCTTAATGTTTGGTGATGGATTTGCTTGGATTAATGCCACAATTGTTTTAATGATTGGATTATTTAGAAATGTCTATTTAAATCCTAAATACAATTTAAAAAGAGCAGATAAGAAAAAAGGCTTAACCCTTCATTTATAAATCATTTATGAACACTTCTAGTTCATCCGTGACACTTTGTGTTTCACGAATGAACTAGTTTTTTTATGCTATTTTTAGTATGAAATAGTCTTTATAAAGACTATAATAAAAAAGACTTTAAGAAGGAGAAATAATTATATGTCAAAAGTAATGGCGGTAAATGCCGGTAGTAGCAGTTTAAAATTTAAATTATATGAAATGCCAGAAGAAAGCGTTATTTGTTCAGGCATTGTTGAAAGAATTGGCCATGAAGATGGTATCTTTACAGTTAAATTTAGTGGAAAATCAAATAAAGAAGTTCTTCCAGTAAAAGATCATGCAGTTGCAGTTAAACTTGTTATGGATGCTTTAATTAAAGATGGAATCATCAAATCATATGATGAAATCGAAGCAACTGGACATCGTATCGTCCAAGGTGGTCCATATTTTAGTGAATCTGCAATCATTAATGAAGATGTTTTAAATAAAATTGAATCATTAATTCCACTTTCACCAAATCATAATGCGGCTGAATTAACTGGAATTAGAGCTTTCCAAAAAGTATTGCCAAATACTCCAGGAATTTGCTCATTTGATACAGCATTCCATCAAACAATGAGTGATGTTGATAAAACATTCCCAATTCCACATGAATATACTGAAAAATATCTTATTTATAGATATGGAGCTCATGGAACAAGTCATAAATATTTAAGTCAAGAAGGCCTTAAATATGTTGATGGTAATGTTCATTCAAAAATGATTATTTGTCACTTAGGAAGTGGCGCTTCCATTACTGCTGTCAAGGATGGAAAAAGTATCGCTACATCAATGGGATTAACTCCTACTGGTGGAATTATGATGGGAACAAGAACTGGTGATGTTGATCCTTCAGTTTTCTATTATGTTTGCAAACAAACAGGAAAAGATCCAGAAACAATTTTCCAAGAATTCAGTAAGCAATCAGGTTTAAAAGGTGTTTCAGGAGTTAGCGATGACTCAAGAGATTTAGAAGCTGCTGCAAATGAAGGAAATAAGCAAGCAATTTTAACCAATAATTTATGGGCAAGAAGAGTTGCAGATTTCATTGGTCAATATTATGTTAGACTTGGCGGTTGTGATTTAATTGTTTTCTCTGCAGGTATTGGCGAAAATAGTGCCTTATATCGTAGACTTGTTTTAGATAATATTAAAGAAGCTTTAGGCGTTGATTATTGTGAAAAAGCAAATCAAGAACTTCATGGTGGAAAAGAAGGCTTACTTTCAACTGAAAAATCAAAGATTAAAGTAGCAGTTATTCCAACAAATGAAGAAGTTATGATTGCACGTGATGCATATAATATGCTTCTTAAAAAATAGGTGCTGATGATGGATTTTATTAAAGAAGAATTTAAAAAGAATAAAGGATTTTATAAAAAATTCTTAGAAAAAGTTAAAAAATATAAAAGAATTGTAGTTTTTAGACATATCATGCCTGATTTTGATGCGCTTGGATGTCAATTTGGTTTAGAAACTTGGTTAAAAGAAAATTTTAAGGACAAAGAAATCAGAACTGCTGGCGATAATCATGTTGTGTTTTCTGGAAAGATTTTTCCTAACACAAATAAGCTTAGCGACACTTATCTTTCTGAAGAACCATTTTTAGCAATCATATGTGATGTTGGTGATAAAAAAAGAATTGCTGATCCTAGATATGAAAAAGCTGATTTTATTTTAAAAATAGATCATCATCCAACTGATGAAAAAGTTTATGATGAATGTTTGGTTCAAACTGAAAAATCATCATGTTCAGAAATTATCGCTGGGATGCTTCTTTATTTTGAAAAAGAAGGATATGTTTTAAGCGAAAAATCTGCAAAATATCTTTATATTGGTATGGTTGGAGATAATGGAAGATTCTTATTTGGTTCCACTTCTCCATTTACCTTAGAGGTTGGTGCTGAACTATTAAATAAAGGTTTCAATTTAGTAAAACTTTATGAAGAAATGTACACCAAAGATATGAAATCTCTTGATTTTATAAAGTTTGTTTTAGCAAATTTTAAAATCACTAAACATGGTGTTTGCTATTATGTATTAACTCAAAAAGATTTAACTGAACTTGGTTTAACATGCGACCAAGGCAAAGAATACGTGAACTTCTTTTCAAATTATGAAGGAATTAATATTTGGATTTCGGTAACTGAAGATATTACTGAACCATGTTTTAGAGTTTCTTTAAGAAGTAGAAATTATAAAGTTAATCAAGTAGCTCAAGAATTTAAGGGTGGAGGACATAATCAAGCAGCTGGTGCACAAATTGCTGATTTAACTGAACTTCCAAAATTATTAGATAGATTAGACGAGGTTGTTATAAAAGGAGAAAAATAAAACTATGTATTTTCCTTTCCATTTATATAGTGAATATTCCTTTTTAGAAAGTGGCGTTTTAATTTCAGAAATACTAAAAATTGCAAAAGATAATGATGTTAAAAATATTGCAATAACCGATAAAAATGTTTTGATTGGTTTTCCAAAATTTAATTCACTTGCTAAAAAATATGGTCTAAATCCTATTTTTGGAATGGATATAAAAGTTGATGATTTACTCTTTACACTTCTAATTAAAAATGAAGATGGATATAAAAATTTATGCAATATATCTAGTATCATAAATGGTCGAGAGATAAGCATAGATGAATTAAAAGCGAATGCAGGTGGATTATTCATAATAATCTCCACCACTTCCACATTATTCAATAACATTAATGAGGAATTTAAAAATAAACTAGCTTCAATTGCAAAAGGCATTGATCCTTCAAGTTTTTATATTGGCTTAGAATGCTTAGAAAACTCAAAAATTCCTCATTATGATTTGATAAGAAACTTTGCATATAAATATTCATATAAAATAGTTGCACATTCTACGATTAAATATATAAAAAAAGATGATGCAATTGTTCTAGATTTATTAAATGCAATTAAAAATCAGACTAAATTAGATTTAAAATATGAACCAAAAAATAGCCTATATCATTTAAAAACTAATGATGAATTAACTAAATTTTATAGTAAAGAAGAACTAGATGAATTAGATGTTGTTTCAAGTTCAATTAACTTTGAATTTGAAAAAAAGCGCGGCGAGATGCTTCATTTTCCACTTGAGGACAATGTTAATGATGCACCTACTGAGTTGATTAAAAAAGTCAAAGAAGGTCTTATTAAAAGAAATATTGATTTAGATAAACATCAAGATTATCGTAAAAGATTAAATTATGAATATAAAATTATTAAAGAAATGGGTTATTGTGACTATTTTTTAATTGTCCAAGATTATGTAAATTTTGCAAAAACTCACGATATTCCAGTTGGTCCAGGTAGAGGTTCTGCTGCTGGAGCTTTAATTTCTTATCTTTTAAATATTACCGATGTAGATCCAATGAAATATGATTTACTTTTTGAAAGATTTTTAAATCCAGAACGTCAAACAATGCCAGATATCGATATTGATTTTAGCGATACAAAACGTGAAGAAGTTGTTGAATATTTAAAAAATAAATATGGAAGAGATAAAGTTGCAAATATCGTTACAGTCCAGACAATTGGTGCAAAACAAGCTTTAAGAGATATAGGGAGAATTTATAGCGTTTCATCAAATGATATTTCTTTATTAACTAAATTAATTGTTGATAAAAACAATCAGCAAGCAACATTAAAAGAAGCTTATGAAAAATTCCCAAATTTCAAACGTGAAATTGATAATGATTCAACTTTTAAGTTAGTTTATAAAAGAGCTTTATTAATTGAAGGATTAGGAAGACAAAGAGGAATTAATGCTGCTGGTATCGTATTAAATAACACTCCATTGAATAATGCAATTCCACTATTCAATGATGAAATTGGATTAATTACCCAATATGAAAAAGATTACCTTGAAGATGAAGGTTTTTTAAAAATGGATATTTTAGGTTTAATTAACCTCACCACTATTGATAATTGTATAAAACTAATTAAGAAAAATAAAAATATTGATGTTGATGTTAAATCAATTAATTTAAATGATCCAAAAATTTATGAACCAATCCAAAAAAGTTTAACCATGGGGTTATTTCAACTTGATACAAGTGCTGCAAGTAGCGCTTTAAAGCAATTTAAACCAAGAAATTTTGATGAACTCGCCGCATTTATTTCTTTAGATAGACCAGGACCAAGAATTAATCTTCCAAGTTATGCAAATAGACTTAAAGGATTAGAAAAAGTTACTTACCTTGATCCTTCATTAATTAACGCATTAAAATCCACTTATGGAATCATGATTTACCAAGAACAAATCATGATAGTTTCACAAGATTTTGCTGGTTTTACTTTTGCTGAAGCCGATAATTTAAGAAAAGCTTGTGCCAAAAAAATCAAAAATAAGATGGATGAAATGAAAACAAAATTCATAAGTGGCGCTCTTAAAAAAGGTCATAAAATTCAAGTAATTAATCAAGTTTATGACTTAATCTCTAGATTTGCTGAATATGGTTTTAATAAATCTCATGCAGTTGCTTATGCTATGATTACAGCTCAAATGGCCTATTTAAAAGCATACTATCCTCTTGAATTTTATGCTTCTATATTGGATTCACAAAATAGTAAAAATGATGTTAAATTTTCAAAATATATTGGTGAAATCAAAAAATCAGGTATAGATGTTTGCCTTCCAGATATTAATATTTCTGAATTTAATTTTGTTACTAAAGACAATAAACTTTATATGCCATTAAGTTCCATAAATGGAATTATTACGAGAACCATCATAAATATTCTTGAAGAACGTAATAAAAACGGGGAATTTAAAGATTTCTTAGATTTTGTTGTTAGAATGAATCAACCAAATCAAGAAAAAATTACCGATGTTCAAATTTCTAAAATTATTGATGCTGGAGTTTTTGATTCGTTATATCCAAATAGACAATCACTTAAAAAATCGATTCAATCTGCACTTAATCTTGCACACTTCAACAATAATGGAGGAAGTCTTATTGAACAAGGCTATAAATTTTATTATGCTGAAGCAAGTGATGATCTTGATATGAAGCTTCAATTAGAAAGAGACGCAATTGGCGTAATTTTAAGTGAATCACCACTTAAAAAATATGAAGCAAAACTTCAAAATATCAAGATATCTCAATATTTTGATTTAAAGGAAAACGAAACTGCAAATATTTTAGTTTTATTTAGAAATGTTAAAAAAATTACTACAAAAACAAATAAATCAATGTGCTTTATAGAAGCCTATGATGATTATGATGATATTGATATTACTGTATTTAATGATAGTTATGAAAAATATATCGATATAATCAATAAATTAAAGAAAAACGATGTTATTTTAGTTAATGGGAAATTATCTAAAAACTTTAAAACACAGGATTTGAACTTTATTCTAAATTCAATCCAGAAAGTTGAGAATTAATTATGTCTAAAATTGTTATTATTGATGGGAATAGTCTTTTATTTAGAGCATACTATGCAACAAGTTTTAAGGATGGAAATATTCTTCATACCACTTATGGCACTCCAACAAATGCTATTGTTGCTTTTTCAAATATGCTCTCCAACATTTTAAAAACTATCGATAAAGACGATGGAATTTTTGTTGCTTTTGATAAAGGATCTCATACTTTTAGACATCAGGCTTATAAAGAATATAAAGCAAACAGAAAGAAAGCTCCTGAAGAATTACTTCTTCAAATGCCTATTGCTAGAGAACTTTTAAAATCACTTTCAATTCCTTATTATGAATCGGACGAAATTGAAGCTGATGATATAGCAGGAATTATGGCTAAAAAAGGTGGAAAAGAAGGATATAGCGTACAAATTTACACTAGTGACCACGATTATCTTCAATTAATTGATGAAAATATAACAATTGAACTTATTAAAAAAGGTTTAAAAGATATTCATGAAATGAATTTAAAAACATTTCATGATGAATATGGAATTGAACCAATTCAAATTACAGATTTAAAAGGATTACTTGGCGATACTAGCGATAATATCCCAGGAATTCCTAAAGTTGGTGAAAAAACTGCTTTAACATTGATTAAAGAATATGGCGATATTGAAAATATTTTTGAATATGCAAAAACTCAAAAAAGCAAAGTTTGCGAATCAATTGTGCAAAATCAAGAACTTGGAAGACTTTCAAAAGATCTTGCAACTATTCGGTTAGATGAAAATATTTCTTTTACAGTTCCTGAAACAATTTATCAAGGTTATGACTTTGATGAAATTTCTTCTTTTGCAGCAAAATACGAATTAAAAAGCTTGGTTTCAAGACTTCCTAAAGATTTAAAAAAGAAAACAATTGAAAGTAAAGAAATTCAATATGAAGAAATTATTGATACAAAAAATATTTCATTAGATGATGGTTTTGGTTTAGCAATTGATTATGATGAAAAAACCAATTACCATGATGCTGAACTTTATGGATTATCGATTGCAATAAAAGATAAAGTTTATTACTTAAGAAAAGAAAAT
>CAVGUA010000021.1:0-5316 GCA_963632335.1 Parabacteroides goldsteinii | reverse complement strand
ATGTAATAAAACTTATGTTATAATTTCCATGTTTTAGGAATTAATTAAGTTTCTTAAAAAATAAATAAATACTGAAAGCGAGTTTAGGATGGAAAATAATTACAAGGAAACTGTTCTTTTATTAAAGTATATGATTAAGCATAATCAAAGTCATACACAAGAGTTAAAAGAACTTTTTTCACGTGTTGAAAACATTGATGATTCCTTGACTAATCTATTTAATGATGCAGTCAATGATTACGAAAATGGAACTAAAAAATTAGAAGAAATCTTAAATAAGTTCGAAGAGAAGAAGGCTAAATAGTATGTGCTTATCTACAGTTTACGTTGAAAAGAAAGATAATAAAACTAAACTTATGGAAAATGTTTGTTCTATTGAATTATTAAGTGATGGATTGAAATTTACTGATTTAATGGAAAGAACAAAACTTTACAAAGGTAAACTTATAAAAGCAAATTTAGTTGATGGGTACGTTATTGTTAGTAAGGAGGAATAAATTTGGAGAAAAAACCAGTAATTCTTGCCTTTTGCGGAAAAGGTGGCGTTGGTAAAACGAGTTTATCTGCCATTTGTATAAGATTATTAAACGAAGCATATCCAGATAAAAAGATTTTAGCAATAGATGCTGATCCTGCAATTGGACTTTCAACGGCACTTGGTGTTAAAGCATCAAGTACAGTTGATGATATAAGAAAGTTGTTTATTGAAAATGTCGAAAGCGGCGATACAAGTGCAGCCATGGAATTATTAGCAGAAGCAAAATATCAAATCTATGATGCCCTTATTGAATTAAATAATGTAAGTTTTCTTGCAATTGGAAGACCTGAAGGTGCCGGATGTTATTGCAAAGTAAACGCATATTTAAAAGGAGTTATTTCACTTCTTGCTAGTAATTACGATTATGTCGTAATTGATGGTGAAGCTGGAATTGAACAAGTGAATCGTCGTGTAATGGAAAAAGTAACTCATTTAATTTTGGTGAGTGATGCTTCAAAAAAAGGAATTGATGTTACAAAAACCATTAAAAAAGTTGCTTCTGAATTAGTTGTTAGTGATTATGTTGGATTGATTTTAAATAGAATTACTAATGAAGAAATAGTGAAAAGTCTTGGTTTAGACGGACTTAATTTACTTAGTGTAATTTTAAATGATGACAACATGGTATTAAGCGATGTTAAAGGTGATTCAGTTTATATGCTTGATGAAAACTCAAAAGTTATTCAAGGCATGAAACAAGCACTTAAAAAATTAGATTTAATAAAGTGAGGTAAACAATGAAAGATTTAAAACATTTATATTATTTTGAAAAGTTATTAGAAGATGCAAATAATGAACTGGTACGTGAAGCAAAAAATGAAGGATTAAAATGTGTTGGCACAGTTTGTTATCAAATTCCTGAAGTTTTATTAAATCTTGATGGACTTTTTGCAGTTAGATTAAGAGCTCCAAGAACTGGATCTATGGAAATGGGAACATATTATATGACCTCATTTTTATGCGAATATACTCGTGCTTTACTTGAACGTGCTCTTGAAGGAGGGTATCAATTTTTAGATTGCTTATTAGCACCTGATGGATGCACAATGATTAATCGTTGCGTCGAAAATATGGAACTTTTAAAGACAATGCCTGCAGAAGGATTTTTCTTTGAGTATTTAGAAGTTCCAATGAAAGCTGATGATAATGGCTTAAATTTATACGTTAGCGAATGTCGTAAAAAGATTTTAAATGCATTACATGAACATTTTGGAACAGATGTTAGCGATGAAGCATTAAGAAAAGGTGTTGAAAGACATAATAAACTTTGCAAAATAATTACCGAACTTGGTGAATTTAGAAAAATGGAAAATCCACCTATTACTGGATATGAATTCCATATTATTACGATGGCAACTTATGTTTGTCCACATCATTTAATTTTAGATAAACTTGAAGAAACTTTAGAAGAGGTTAAACATCGTGTAGTTGATGAAAAACCAAAATATAGAGCTCGTGTTGTTGTAGTTGGTTCTGAAATTGATGATGTTGATATGATTAGATTAATTGAGGAAAGTGGAGCTTTAGTAGTTGCTGATAGATTCTGCTTTGGTTCACTTCCTGGAAGAGAAGAAATTGTTTTAAACGATGAAGAAGATGTTTTGACTCAAATTTGTAGACATTACATGATGGCTTGCATGTGTCCTCGTCATATGAATATGGAAAAATTCCATCGTAGAAAAGAATACGTAAATGAACTTGTTAAAAAATATCACGCAGATGGTGTAATTTATGAACAAATGAAATTCTGTGATCCATGGGCTTATGAAAGAGTTACTGGTTCATTCAATATGCGTGAGGAATATAAACTTCCAGTTTTAACAATTGATCGTCCTTATGCAATTGGAAATTCTGGTCAAATTAGAACTAGAGTTCAAGCATTTGTAGAAAGTATTGAAATTAAAAAGATTCAAGGAGGTAAAAACTAATGGGTAGAAAAGTTGGTAGCGAAGCTCTTGGAAAACTTTATAGCGGTGGTAGAGTTAGAAAAAGACGTGAATGGCGCGGATTTAAAGATACATTTTATGATTTCTTTTGTTGGTTAAAAATAATGGGAATGCTTGGAAAATTTATTGTTAAACCAGCAAATCTTAAAGGATTTTTTAGATATCGTTGGATGTTAAATTATTTAGCGGTTCCAATGATGATCGATAAACATACTGTTGGTCTTCGTGGTGAACATCTAAGAATTGCACATACCGAATATGATTTAGTTGCGAAGGATGTCGCAGATTTATTAAATACTGCATTTCATGCTGATAGAAATTGTGGCAATAATCAAAAATTATCAAAGAAAATTGTTGTTTTAGATGAAAATGAAATGTTCTGCATTATGTGTGGTTTTCCAAATTTAAAGGCTGTAAGTTGGGAAACAGCAGCAGTCTATGTTTCAGTTTTACTTAATGGTGCTTCTGTTACACATTATCTTGATGTTGTTCAAGAAATGGGTATGCCAGGAGATGTTTGTCCAATGCCTGCTGCTGAAGCTGGTGTAGCAATTGATGAAGATATGCCAATTTTTGGAGCTTGTGCAATTCAATGTAATACTACTTGTGATGGTTCACTTATGGGCAATGGAATTATGGCTAGAAAATACGAAGAATATGGTATTCCAGCTTTCCAAATTGCAGCTCCTTTAAGACATACTGAAAAAGGTGTTCAAGAATATGCTGCTCAAGAAATTAGAAATGCTATTAAATTTATTGAAAAACATACCGGTGAAAAATGGGATTGGGGTCATTATTTCAAATGTGCTAGAAGATTTAATGAAGAAACTCGTAATAGAGTAGGATGGATGGAACTTTCTAGAACTATGTATCCTCAAGTTATTGGTGCAAATTTAGCTTTATATTCAGAAACTACTTATATGGCTGTTGCTGGACGTGCTGAGGTATTTGTTGAAGCAGATAGAAAAATTACTAAATTAGCTCAAAAGGCTTTTGCAAGAAAAGCAATGGTTGTTAAAGAATATCGTCATAGAGCAATTATTTGGGGTGTCCAAGCTCAATTCTATACAGATTTCTTGCCTTGGCTTCAAAATTGCTGGGGTATTTTACCATTAGTTGATATGCTTTCGCTTGTTTACTTTAATGAAATTAGTGAAAACGATAAAGATCAAGCAATTTATGATATTGCAAAACTTTATGAAGAAATGATTATGAGAAATCGTACCCATGGTGGTTATGAAGTCTTACTTGATGATTTATGGAGATATTGTGAATATTATAATTGCGATATTGTTATTCTTTGGGAACATATTTCATGTAAAGCTTTAGATGGTATGCATGGTTTATTTGAACAAAGAGCACGTGAACATGGAATTAAACTTATTTGGGTTAATCACGATTTAATGGATCCAAGAGTAATTTCAAAACAAAGTATACGTGATGATGTAAATAGATATATGAGATCAATTATGCGTGAAGAACCAGTTGATCCAAGTTTAGAAATTCTTGATGATATACATTCATGGTAGAGGAGATATTGAAAATGAAATATTTTGGTGGTTGTGATTCAGGTAGTACATATACAAAATGTGTAATTATTGATGAAACAGGAAAAATGGTTGCAAATGTAACCTTAAGAAGTCGTATTAATTCGGTTTTAAGCGCTCAAGATGCATTAGATCAAGCAATTGCTCAAGTTAGTGATTTAAAGTCTCCAAAAGATTTAACTTATCTTGTTGGAACAGGGTATGGAAGAAATAAAGTTCCTTTTGCCGATGAAAATATCTCAGAAATTAGTTGCCATGCTATGGGTGTTCATGTTGCAGATCCAAGTGTAAAAGCAATTATTGATATTGGTGGACAAGATGTAAAAGGTATTGCAATTGATACTGATGGTACAGTTTTAAACTTTGCCATGAATGATAAATGTGCGGCCGGAACTGGTAGATTTTTTGAAGCAATGGCTCGTGCTTTTGAAATGGATTTAGATGAATTTTCACATCTTTCATTAAAAGCAAAAAATATTATTCCTATTACTGCACAATGTACAGTTTTCGCAGAAAGCGAAGTTATTAGTTTAGTTGGTGAAGGAAAACCAATGGACGAAATTGCTGCTGGTATTGAATTTTCAGTTGCAAAACGTTGCTTTGTTATGGCTAAAAAAGCAGGCGCTGTTGACAATATTACATTAACTGGAGGGTGTGCAAAGAATGAAGGACTTAAAGATGCAATTGAAAAAGTTTTACATCTTAAAGTAGTTAATTTACCAATTGATCCACAATTAATGGGAGCTTTAGGTGCAGCCGAATTTGCTAGACAAAAAGGACTTAAATAAGGAGGTAAGACAATGATTATAGGAACAGCTTTGATTATTCTTTCATGGACGATTTTTGTCTCACTAGGCCTACAATTATGGGCTAGTATAGTATTGACTGTTTTGGGCTCTTTATTTATTTTGTTTGGCTTATTATTTGTTGTTTATTTCTTTAATCTAGATATGAAATTAATGGCACTTTTAGAAAAACCATTATCAAAAATATATGATAAAAGAAAAAGAAATCGTAGAATTTAGTTATGTTTATTTACGATGAAGTCATTAATAATTTAGATAATTTATTAAAAAAATATAATAAAACTGATTTAGAAATTACAAATACAAACTTTAATGAAGATAAAAATCAGATTATTTTTAAAAATGACAAAGCTTTTGAACTTGGTGGCGGATCTAATGTAGGGTTTGCTTTAAATTTAATCTCTTCCGAAAGTTTTAAAGACGAAATTGTTTTAATTGGAAATAATTCAAATCAAATCAAAAATGACACAAATTATGCA
>CAVGUA010000020.1:0-2451 GCA_963632335.1 Parabacteroides goldsteinii | reverse complement strand
CAAAACCTTCAAAAATTCTTTAAAATTTGAGCCAAATTTCAAAAGAACAACAAAACTCATATTTATGTAGTATTTTTGACACAACCGAATGTTTTTAATAAAAATTATATAGAAATTGCAAAATAAATTAATTTATCTAAATAGTTTTCATTTATGATCTCATTTTCATCTATAATTTTACTAAATCTAAAAATTCTTTAGGAGTCACAATAAAAGGCTTAAAAGGAAAATGTTTAATATTGCCGGTTATTAAATAAGGATTTAAAGAAATTTTAAATAAAACAAGGTCATAAAACATTACATCTTTTGGATCTTTTAATATTTCTTTACTAGATGATGGATTTACTAATTCACCAAATTGTGCAATTCCTTCAACTATAAAATCAACTAAGTTTTTATCAAATTTAAACTTTGGTCTTCTTAATACTGCCTTATATTCTTCCATTATTGGTTCACTATATAAAAGATTTAAATTTCCACCAAACACTTCTTTCAACACCTTAAGAGTTGAAGCATTTTCATGCTTAGTTAATAATGCAGATACAATTACATTTGTATCGATAACAACATAATACTTCATCAATTATTGTCTTTTCTTGCAAGTTCAATTTCTTTATTTATTTCTTCAAGAGTTATGTTACTAGTTCCATTAATTTTTGCTTTTTCTCTTAAAGCTTGAATAGCAAGCAGCATTTCTTCTCTTGAAATATCTTTTTTCTCACTAATCTCAAAAGGTATTTTTCTTTCCCTAACTACAGCTTTAGCAAATATATTAATTGCAATAGTCATGTTCATACCAAAAGTAGAACATAATGTTTCAAATTCCTTTTTTAAATCTTGGTCCATTCTTACGCTAAAAGTCGCTTGAGCCATAATAAAATCCTCCAATTTTTTTAATTATAACATTATAAATGAATAATTAAACAAAATCGCACCTAGTAGATTTATTTTATAACCAACTAGATACCAAATAAAATATTAAGATGAATTAAAACTGCAAAAATTCTCCTTTCAATAATTTATAGGCGGTGAATTTCAAATTTTTATTAATATTCAATTTAAGCAATAAACATTTAAGAATCTTATGTTTAAATAAACTTTCAACTTTTACAATAAATATTTTATAAAGACCTCCATATAAAGATAATATTCAGAAATCAAATCTGATATTAAACAAATATGACAAATTGAGCAGGTGAGAGCAGCTCTGAGCAGGTGAAAGCAGTTGTGAGCAACTAGGTTTTTCTGCTACTATATAATCAAGAAATCATTAAACAAATTTAACTATTAATTATTTATTTACACATTAAAAACACTTTATTTAAAAGCATATTCGGAATTGGATCTGCTAGTCAAGAAGCTATATAAGCTAATACAAATATTTATCTAGAAACTTTATTACTTCAACTTATTGATTTCATTTTAAATTCTTTATATCTATCATCATTTTTTTAAACTCAAACTCTTAATTTTAGACAGTGCAAAACCTTCAAAAATTCTTTAAAATTTGAGCCAAATTTCAAAAGAACAACAAAACTCATATTTATGTAGTATTTTTGACACTTATTTTTATAGTGTGCAATTGGCAATATCATTATTTGATATATTAGGATTTTAGTGCCAATTTTATATTCAAAAGTTATTAATGAATTTTTAGGGTTAAAAATGAATTTTTCACAGTCAGAAAATAAACATTCAAATTACTGATTTTTATCTATATTTAAACAATTCCTAGAGGGTATTCTTCAGCCTTATTTAAACTTATCAATGAGTAGAAGAATATTGAAAATTAATTTATAATTTAAAAAAGGAGGACATGATTATGGGTAATTACTTAAATCCTACGAATGATAAATTCATTTCATATTACAATGAACAAATCTTCGTTGATAAATCTTTATTAATTAATGTCACTAATAACAACTTAAATAGAGAAAATACCAAATTCATGTGTGTTACTCGTCCTCGTAGATTTGGTAAAACTTTAGCTATATCAATGTTAAATGCATATTATTCAAAAGGATGCGATTCAAAAGAAATATTTGATAAACTAGCAATTTCTAAAAATCCTACTTATTTAGAGCATTTAAATAAACACAACGTTATCTCGATTGATATGTCTAGTTTATACAGCGATTCGAAAGATAAATTTTTAGAAGAATTAAAAAAATGCATTATTAAAGAATTGAACGAAGGTTTTCCAAATATTTTAACAAGCGATGAAGATACAATTAGTAAGGCAATTAGGGCTATATATGTCAAAACAAAAGAACGTTTTATTTTCTTAATTGATGAATGGGATGTTATTTTTAGAGAAGAACCAAATTCTAAGTTGTGTGATGATTATATTTTTCTTTTAAGAAGTTTATTTAAAGCAAGTGATGCTTCAGCTTGCATCGATCTTGTTTACATGACAGGTATTCTTCCAATTAAAAGGTATAGCACTGAATC
>CAVGUA010000019.1:9840-19903 GCA_963632335.1 Parabacteroides goldsteinii | reverse complement strand
AGATTATGTATATATTGATTTAAAAAAAGATGATCGAGCTGCTTCTTATTTTAAAGAAACAGTTGATAGTGACAAATATCTCTGTTTTATTGAAAGTAATTATGGAAAAGTAATTTCTGAAGATTGCCCATTAATTATAGATGAAGCACAGACCGTTCCAAATGTAATGACATCTTTAAAATATTTTAACCAAGATCATCCTGAATTGCCTATTATAGTAACAGGTTCCATGGTTAGACTTGCCTTACAAAGATCTTCAAAAGGAAACGATGATGTGCTTTTTCCTGTTGGGAAAATAAATTCTATGTATATGTATCCAATGGGTTTTGAAGAATATCTTTTAAATGCAAACAAAATATTGTTAAAGAGAATAAAAGAAGCTTATTTTGAACAAAAACCATTAGAAAAATATGAGCATGAACTTGCTCTTGATTTATTCCATGAATTTCTTTGCATAGGAGGATTACCTGAAGTTGTCGATTTATTTTTAAAGAATCATTCCTATGTTGAAGCTAAAGAAACTTTAATTGAATTGTATAATAACTACATTGCAGATATGAGTCTTTATAATATTTCTGATGAAATGATTTTAAAAACAAGAAATATTTATAAAAATATCTTTGCTCAGCTAAATAAAGAAAACAAAAATTTCAAAATTGCTTGTATTGATAGAGGTAAATCAAATAGAGATTATTTTAGCGCTTATGAGTGGCTTGATTTAGCACACGTTATTTATAGAAGTAAAAGGAAAGAAGGTAAGGTTACTTCGCCATTATTAGAAGAAGAAAGTGGTTTGTTTAGGATTTATCTATCTGATAGTGGGTTATTTACAACCGAAAGTAAAGTATTGCAATCAAATTTTGTATCTAAAGAAGGTAGAAACGAATTAACTGGTGTTTTTTATGAATCTTATGTGGCTGATGAATTAGCATCAAAAGGAATTCCTCTTTTTTACTGGACAGGAAAGCAACAACATGAATTTGAATTTATTGTCGATATAGGCGGCGATATTTGCCCAATAGATGTTAAAAAGAATAAAGGAACTTTAAATTCATTAAAAGAATTTAGAGAACATAATAAAAAAACAACTGCAATTAAGATTTCATCAAATCAATTTGGTTATAATCAAGAAAATGATATATTAACAATTCCTTTTTATATGACATTCCTTTTGGCTAATGACATTAAAAATGGAAAACTTACAAAATGAATATTTAACTTTTAAATAGTCCCTCCTGAATTTAAGATAATTAAATTTAGTAATATTTTGATATTGGGCTGTCTTTCATATATTGATAATCGTTTTTACAACACAAATAACATACATTTTTGCTAATTCGGTATATTTTTACTTATTTTGGTGATATACTAAAAAAGTTAAATAAAAGGAGAAGAAAAAATGTTATTTAATATTTATGGCAGCCTTTCCTATTTACAATTATTAGGATGGGTTCTTGTTTTCGTCGGTTTAATCGTTTGCAATGAACTCGCACGAAGAACAAAAGCTGGTGGCATTATTTTCTTCTTAGGGATTCCAGGGTTGTTAACGATTTATTTTATTGTGTTAACAATTTGGGGAAAAGCTGATCCAAATTCTTGGGCAGCAAGTAACTGGACATTTACTAAGATGAATTCATGGTTCCACTATGCAAAATTGTACGCAGCAACTATTGGATGTATCGGATTTATGATGATCAAATATGGCTGGGGCATTGGAAAGAAAAATTGGTTCAAACCTTTCCCATTCTTAATTGTTGCAATCAACATTCTCATTGCATGTGCTAGTGATTTTGAAAGTGCTATTAAAGGAGCACAAGCCGCTGGCTCCGTTGCTGGTGCTGGTTGGTGGAAATCAAGTGAAGGTGTCTGGTTATATGGTGGCTGGTGGAACACAGTTAATGGTGTCGCTGGTTTAATCAATATTGCATGTATGACTGGATGGTGGGGAATCTACAGTTCCAAAGGCAAAAAAGATATGTTATGGCCAGATATGACTTGGGTTTATATCATTGCTTATGATGTTTGGAACTTTGAATATACATACCTCAATTTACCAACTCACTCTTGGTATTGTGGTCTTGCATTACTCCTTGCTCCAACATTTGCTAATTTCTTCTGGAATAAAGGTGGATGGATTCAAAATAGAGCTAATACACTCGCAATTTGGTGTATGTTTGCTCAAGTCGTTCCTTATTTCCAAGATCAAGAACCATTCAACGTTGTATCTTCGGTTTATGGAGAAGGCGCAACTATTGCAACTGCAACTGGTGCTACAGCTCCAACAAGTGCAAATCCAAATGCACAAGGATTTATTGCTGTACTTGCTTTAGCAATTAACGTACTTGCATTAACAGCGATTATTGTAAGAGCCGTTAAGACTAAAACAAATCCTTATAAACACGAAATCTTTACTGATCAAAAGGATTTCAAAGAAGCATACGATAGAATTGAAGTTCAAGAAGCTAAATAGAATAAAAATAAGGCCTCAATCGAGGCCTTTTTCATATATGAATAAATGAAAATCATCCATGACAATTTGATTTCATGGATGATTTTTTTAAGATTTATTCGACATCAATTTCTAATTCTTTAGTTCCAAATTGACTCTTAATAGTTAATTTTCCTTTGCCTTTTTTAAGACCTTTAACATATATCGAAATTTGCCCACCTTGTAAAGAAACAACTTTAGGACCAATAACTTCTATATTTTTATTGGTTGAAAGTTCTAGAGGAATAAATGAATAATTCATTAAAGATCCATTTTGATCTAAGTGTTTAATTGAAACCCTTGTTACATCGTATGATTCATCAATTATTATTGGGTTCTTTTTAACTTCATAATTTAATTCAAAACTCATAGATGGACTCACTCTTTTCACAATAACTTCTTTGCCATCTTTATAACCTTTAAAAATGTAGCCTGTAGATTCGCTTCCCCAATTTTGTACATATCTTGTATATAAATCAGCGAAATAAGAGAATGATTTCCTTGTATGAAGCAAAACTCTAGCCATCATAAGAATATATTTTAAAGGAAGTTTTCCATAACCATGGAAAGCAACATAATTAAGACCATCTTTGAGGAGTTTTAAATCTCTTTTACTGAAATCTTCTTTAATTCTATCTCCTATTAAGTCATCAATTTTAATTAATGGATGTGGGGTATTTGGATAATCTTTTTTATCTGGATAAAATCTATTTATATATTCTTCATTCATATAAAAATCAACATAATCAAGGTTAGTTGCAATGTAAATATACCCAAATATTGCGGCACAATAATCACCAATATTTTGATTTCCTAAAACTTCCATATATGGTTTTTTATCGTTTTGAGCCTTAAAAATAGCGCTTGAGATTTTAGGATTTCTATACATATCATAAACGCCATGGTGGCAAATGTGGTCACCTGAGCCAAAATCTTTATGGGTATTATAATCAAAGGCACACCAGCCAAAGAAACCACACATATCTTGATATTTAAAACAATCATCAACAATACGAGCATATCTTAAAGCTGTTGATACTCTATATGCTTCATGATCATAGTTTTTTGTTGGTTTTGTGTGTCCCATACATTCAGTAACAATATATGGTTTTCCATCTTTATGAATTGTCTTTGGATCATCGAAACCATGGATTTCATCGCCACAAGAGAAATCATTATATGAATAAAAATCTTCTAGACATTCACTATTTTTGAAATTTCTAACACCAGTAGTTTGTTTATATGGATCTAGTTCATGAATAATCGAATTTGCTTTCGAATATAATTCGTGATCATCAGGAGATTCATCAACACGAACCCCATAAGCAATAATAGAAGTGAAATTTCTATCTTTCAAAGCCATTCTTTTAATGAAATCCCAGAAATTTTCACGCCATTCTTTCTCTTTGCCAAGATGTTGCCATCCTGGAACTTCATCAAAAACAAGTAAGCCAATTTCATCGCATTTTGCTAAGAAATAATCGCTTGGTGGATAGTGAGAACAACGAACAGCATTTACGCCAATTTCATTTTTAAGAATCAATGCATCGTCTTCTTGTGCATTTTTTGGCATTGCATAACCAACATAAGGATAAGCTTGATGCCTATTTAAACCAATAATTTTTATTTTTTTGTTATTTAAATAAAAACCATCTGTTTTGAAAATTGCATCTCTAAAACCAAATCGAACAGTCACTTCATCCTTAAAATCACCATCTTCCAAGATTGCTTTTAAAATATATAAGTTTGGTTCGTCAATATTCCATAAATGAACACCTTCAATTTTAATGGTTTCTTCAGTAAAAGATTTTACTAATTCACCCTTAAAATAAAGTTCATACTTGCACTTTGTTGAATTTGAGGCCGTTTCTGATAGTGTTTTTTGAATTTTTAAAGTTCCATCCATAAAACCATGAACAAAAATGTCTTTAATATAAACTTTAGGTTTTTTGATCAAAAATACATCTCTATAAATACCACCATAAGTAAGGTAATCAACAACAAAACCAAATGGTGGAATCAATTTATCTTCTTTAGAATCAACAACAACAATTAAATAATTTTTACCTTTTTTAATGTATTTAGTTACATCAACTTCAAATGGAAGATATGTACTAATAAATTCTCCTAAGAATTCTCCGTTGAAATAAATTTTACATTTGACCATTACTCCATCGAATTTTAGAAAATAATTATCTTCATTTATTTCTTCGTTAATTTCAATTTCCTTAAAATAAGTTGAGACAAATTGGTAGTCATATTCACTGAAATATGAATATGGAGTTTCTTTAACGGTATGTGGTAAAGAAACATTTACCAAATCAGCAGGACGACTTTTAAGATAACTTTCATCAAAATTATTGATGAAAAGCCAATTATTATTAATTTTTTCTATCATAAAATGTTTTAAAACCTCACCTAATTATTATAAAATTAAGCAAGGAGATTTTGAAATGATTTTATTTAAAAATGGCGTTTTCTATCTAGAAACCGAATTGACTAGTTATATTTTAAGGGTGGATGAAACAAAGCATGTTGTATTGGAACATTATGGTGCAAAAGTTAGTAATGAAATTGATCCATTAGCTTTATTTAATAAATGGAGTTATGGCTTTGGATCTCAAGTAATTTATGATAAAGATATAAATTCTCAAAAATGTTTAGATTTATCAACTTTAGAATTATCAACAACTGGTAAGGGAGATTTTAATGATTCTTCTTTAATCTTAAAAAATAATGATGGCTATTTATTTGATTTTTTATATGAAAAATACGTTATTAATAAAGAAATTTCAAAACTTAAAAATTTACCAACTCCACACGATGGAGATGAAGAATTAATTATTACACTTAAGGACCAATTTACTGGGATACTTGTTGATTTACATTACATTGTTTTTGAAAAATCTAATGTAATTGCAAAAAATATAGTTATTAAAAATAGTTCAAATGACGATCTAACAATTTTAAAAGCAATGTCTTCTTTAGTTACGATAAATAATGATGATTATGAATTGATCTCTCTTTATGGAATTTGGAGTAGTGAATGCAATAAAGAAATTACTCCTATCAAACATGGTCAATTAATTATCGATAGTAAAAGCGGTGCTAGCAGTCATAGACATAATCCATTTTTTATGGTTAAAAATAAAGAAGCAACTTTAACGAATGGTGATGTTTATGCTTTTAATTTAATTTATAGTGGAAATCATTATGAATCTATTGAAGAAAATCATGCAAAACAAATTAGAATTATGAATGGAATTTCACCATTCTGTTTTGAATATAAGTTAGAAAAAAATAAAGAATTTGAGACACCTTTTTCAGTTATGACATATTCAAGTGAAGGTATAAATAAAGCTTCACAAAATATGCATAAATTTATTAATAACCATGTTATTCGTGGTCCATGGGCTAATAAAGAACGTCCAATTTTAATTAATAATTGGGAAGCAACTGGAGCAAAATTTACTGAAGCTAAAATTTTAAAACTTGCTAAAACTGCAAAAGATTGTGGTATTGAACTTTATGTTTTAGATGATGGTTGGTTTAAAGGTAGATTAAGTGATACAGCTGGACTTGGAGATTATGAAGTTGATAAGAAAAAACTTCCTCATTCAATTGGTGGTCTTGCAAAAAAGATAAACAAATTAGGTATGGAATTTGGTTTATGGTTTGAACCAGAAATGATTAATGAAGATAGTGATTTATATCGTGCACATCCTGAATATGCAATTAAGCACCCAGGATCAAAACCATGTGAATCAAGACATCAATTTTGTTTAGATTTAACAAAAAAAGAAGTTCAAGATTATATTATTGAAAATGTTAATAAGGTTTTGGATTCCGCAAACATAAGTTATGTTAAATGGGATTATAATCGTCCAATAAGTGATTTTTATTTAGATAACAATAAATCTGGCCAATTTTTCTACGATTATATGGTAGGTCTTTATAGAATCATGGATGAAATAACGTCGAAACATTCTAATATTTTATTTGAAGGATGTAGTGGAGGCGGAAATAGATTTGATCTTGGCATTTTAAGTTATTTCCAACAAAATTGGGCCAGCGATGACACTGATGCTTACGAAAGAAATTTCATTCAAAGTGGGACATATTTAGGTTATCCTCTTTCAACAGTTGGGGCACATGTTAGTGCAGTACCAAGTCATAGTGTTTTAAGAGTTACACCAATTGATACAAGATTTAATGTTGCAGCTTTTGGTTGTTTAGGTTATGAACTTGATTTAAATCATCTAACTCCTCTTGAGATTAAATACATTAAAGAACAAGTTAAATTCTATAAAAAGCATAGGAAGTTGTTACAATATGGAACTTTCTATCAATTTTCATTTATGGAAGATAAAAATCATTCTGAATGGATGGTTTTAAGTGAAGACAAAAAAGAAGCGATTATTGGCTATTTTAATGGATTACAAAGAATTACAAGCAGTGTTACTAAATTATATGGAAAAGATTTTATTGATGATGCAATTTATGAAATTAAAGTCAGGAAACAAAATCATAATATCAAAGAATTTGGTGGGTTAATCAATATGGTTTTGCCAGTGAGACTTAATGAAAATGGTGCAATTATTAATACAGTTAGCAAATATAAAGATATGCCTGGTGAAAACGAAGAATATATAGTTGATGGAAAAATGTTAAATTCAGGAAGCGTTAAATTAAAACAAGAGTGGACTGGAACTGGGTTTGATGATTCAGTTAGATTATTGGGTGATTTTGGCAGTCGTCTATATTTCATAAATATTAAAGAAAAATAGATTTTAATCTTGTATAATGAATAATTGAGGTCTAAGAATGGAAAACGAAAAAACGATAGCTTTATTAATTGATGGAGATAATATTTCTTACAAATATCTTCCAACGATTTTAGGCGAATTAAATAAACAAGGAAGAATAGTTATTAAAAGAGTATATGGAGATTTTTCTAGTAAGATATTAAATCCATGGAGAAGTTGTGCATTAAAATATTCATTAACATGTATCCATAATTATGCGTTTACAGTTAGTAAATCATCTACTGATAGCAGTTTAATTATTGATTGTATGGATCTTTTATATAGAGACAACATTGATATTTATTGCATATGTTCGAGTGATTCTGATTTTATTCGTTTAATTCAAAGACTTAAAGAATCTAATAAACAAGTACTAGGAATGGGAGAAAGCAAGACTGTTGAAGCTTTTAAAGCAGCAGTTGATAGATTTTATCCACTTGGTGCAATTAAAGATTATTCAAAAAGTTCGAGTAATAAAGTTTCAAAAGCAATTAACGATATTTTGAAACATAAAGATGAAATTGATGAAGTGGATTTAGATGGAACAAATATTGAAGATGTTTATAAAGTTTTAGTTGTTTATGTAAGTGAACTTACTGAAAAAGAAGACATGGTTCACCTTTCAAATTTATCAAGTTATCTTTATAAACAACATCCTGAATTTGATGTTCGTAGTTATAAATTCTCAAAACCATTAGATATTATTAAAAAGTATCAAGACACTTTTGAAATTATATCTGTTCCAAGTGAATCTGATCCAAGTAAAGTCAGTATCTATATTAAATTAAAAGGAATTAGCAAATGAGTAATTTGTTCTTAAATGTATTAAATGAATGTATTGAAAAACCAGAAAATGCTTTATGGCCTGATAATGGTGTACCATGGAGAGCGTGGGATTGGCACGTTATTAGTCTTTGCATCCCTGGTTTTATTCTTTGTATTGTTTTTTTCTATTTAGGAATTAAATTTAGATATGATAGAAAAGCTTCGAATATAACTTTATTTTTAACTGGTTTATTCTTAGCTTTGTTTGAACTTTATAAACAAATTTCTTATAACAGAATTTTAGGGTTTAACTTTATAAATGGTTATAATTTTGGAGTCTTTCCTTGGCAAATTTGCTCAATTCCAATGTTTATTGCGTTATTTATGCCACTTGTAAGAAAGCAACAACATAGAGATGTTTTAATTGCTTTTATGGGCGTTTATGCAATGCTTGGAGGTTTTGCTGCATTGTTTATTAATCAGCAAGGCCTATTTTCTTGGCACGATATAGGGATTTATATTCATACAATTACATGGCATTTAGTTTTAATGATGCTTGGTTGTTTTTCAATTGCTAACCTTTCAATTGGTAAAGGGAAATATACAAGGAATCTTAAAGTTGTTGCTATAACATTTGGTATGCTTATATTCTTTAGTTTTATTGCTCAAGGGATTAATTTCTTTATTCCTTTGCATTATGGAGTAGATAGTTGTGAAGCTGCAAATACAAATATGTGGTATATATCAATGTGGTATCCAACTAACGTTATGATTTTAAAAGATATTCAAGCAATATCGCCTGGAATTAATGGTTATGGTTGGATTCTTGCATATGTTATATATATGGTTGGACTTTTCTTAGGTGATCTTTTAGTTATTTCAATATATTTTGGAATATATAAATTAGCTAGTTATCTTTGGTTTAAACGAAAAGCTAGAAAATTAGAAATGAATCGATAGGAGTGAGTTATGAAAGATACTATTTTACAAGGTGTAAATGTTGTTGCTTATGAAAAAGATGGTAAGAAATATGGAATGAGTTGTGCTTGGGGAACTCATATTGATTACGACTCAATTTTACTTCTTATAGGATCTCAAAGTGATACAGGTAATAATTTAAAAATTGGCGATAGAGTCGGTGTTAGTGCACTTGCGAAAGGTCAAGAAGATATTGCAATTCATTTTGGCGAAAAGCATTCTAAAAGTTTTAATAAATTTGGAAAATATGAACTATTAAATGACGAAGGAGCGTTATTAGTTCCAAATAGTCATACTCAAATGGTTTGTGAAGTTCTTAATATTCTTCATCCAACGACTTCTCCTGAAGACAATATGATTGAATTTAAAGTTCTTAAAACTTCTGGAGATGATAATTTGGAATTCTTAAGCATGCCATACATGCATAAACTGGAAGAATAACTAATAGTAATGAGCAGCGATGAAAAATCGTTGTTTTTTAAAGGGTTAAAATGCATTCTTTTATTGGTCAAATGCTATATTAATCTAGAATTTTTAGGATTAAAGAATGGCAAAAACAACAAATTTAAAATCTATATTGAACCTAAACTAAAAGAAGATGCTGAAAATATTTTATCTAATTTGGGTATTTCTCCATCTGATGCAATAACAATGTTTTATAAAGAAGTTATTTTGAAAAATGGTTTGCCTTTTGATGCAAAATTAGCTAGAAGTCATCAAAATATAAACATTTTAAGTTGCCAAGAATTGGATGAAGAACTTGAAAAAGGATATAAAGATATTAACGATGGAAAAGTTGTACAAATTGATATAGCATTCAAAGAAATTAATAAGGATTTGGGTGTATAAATAATGATATTTTCTTAATGATAATAACCTATAGTATATTTATTCCATTTAAAATGCATTTAAATTAATTAAGATTTTCAAAATGAAAAATAATATTTGTAAAAATTTATAAAAGAATAAAAGTGTCACACATGATTTTTAAGCGTTCTAATGAATTAAAAATCATTCATGACTATAT
>CAVGUA010000019.1:5336-9830 GCA_963632335.1 Parabacteroides goldsteinii | reverse complement strand
TTTTTTCACGCATGAAAAAAATAATGCAAATCTTTTTAAATTTAAAATTTTTTAGCGCTTTAACTTATTCACAAATGATTTTCTTTTGATGCAAGCGATATTTTTCGAGCAAAAGGGATCGTTAAAAATATTTTAGCACTCTCTATTGACAAGTGCTAAAATCGGTATATTATATTAGTTGATTGGAGGATAAAAATTATGAATGAACAAGGTTATGAAGATTATTCAAAAGATACTGATGTATTAAAGAAATTTGGTAGAAATATCACTGAAGAAGTTAAGAAAAACAAGATTGATCCTGTAATCGGAAGAGATGAAGAAATTAGAAATGTTGTTACAATTCTTGCTAGAAAAACTAAAAATAATGTAATTTTACTTGGGGAACCAGGTGTTGGTAAAACCGCAATTATTGAAGGTTTAGCGCAAAGAATTGCAAGTAACGATGTTCCTTTAACTTTAAAAGATAAAGAGATTTTTGAACTTGATATGGGCGCTCTTATTGCTGGAGCTAAATATCAAGGTGAATTCGAAGATCGTTTAAAAGCTGTCTTAAATAGAATTAAAGAAAGCGAAGGAAAGATTATACTCTTTATTGATGAAATTCATCTTATTGTTGGCGCAGGAAGAACTCAAGGAGCAATGGATGCATCTAATATGCTAAAACCAATGCTTGCTAGAGGCGAAATTATGTGTATTGGTGCAACAACTTTAAGCGAATATCAACAATATATTGAAAAAGATAGAGCTCTTGAAAGACGTTTCCAAACTGTTATGGTTCAAGAACCTTCTAAAGATGATACTTTATCTATTTTAAGAGGTTTAAAGGATAGATTTGAGAGCCATCATGGTGTAAAAATTACAGATAATGCTCTTGTTGCAGCTGTAAATTATAGCGTTAGATACGTTACTAATAGATTTTTACCTGATAAAGCAATTGATTTAATTGATGAAGCGTGTGCTGAAACTCGTGTTGAAATTGAATCGATGCCAAGTGAACTTGATGAAGTAAAAAGAAATATTCGTCAAAAAGAAATTGAAAAATTCTCACTTCAAAATGAATCGGATGAACAATCAAAAATTAGACTCAATAAACTCGAAAATGAATTAGATAAACTTCATGAAGAAGATAACAAACTTACAAATAAATGGGAACAAGAAAAGAAAGATATTTTAAGAAGTAAAGAACTTAAAAAAGAACTTGAAGACAAGAAGTTTGAACTTAATAGTGCTTATAACGAAGGAAACTATAAGAGAAGCAGTGAACTTCAATATAAAGAAATTCCTGCTATTGAAAAAGAGATTTCTGATATTGAATCTCAAAAGAATAGAGATGGAACTAAACGTATGTTAAGTGATGTTGTAACTGAAGAAAATATTGCTTCAATTGTGAGTAAGATGACTAATATCCCAGTTAGTAGAATTATTAAAGGGGATAAAGAAAAAGTTTTAGGTCTTAGTGATACTTTAAAGAAGAGAGTTATCGGTCAAGATGAAGCTATAAAACTTGTAAGTGATGCAATTATCCGTCAAAGAGCTGGTATTAAAGATCAAAATCGTCCAATTGGTAGTTTCTTATTTTTAGGACCAACTGGCGTTGGTAAAACTGAAATTGCTAAAGCATTAGCTCAAGCTTTATTCGATGATGAACATAAAATTATCAGACTTGATATGTCTGAATATATGGAAAAATATAGTGTTTCTCGATTAATTGGTGCAGCTCCTGGTTATATTGGATATGAAGAGGGTGGTCAACTTGCTGAACCAGTGAGACACAATCCATACTCAATTGTCTTGTTTGATGAAATTGAAAAGGCTGATCCAGAAGTATTTAACATTCTTCTTCAAATTATGGATGATGGAAGACTTACTGATAGCCAAGGAAGATTAGTAGACTTTAAAAACACTATTATCATTATGACTAGTAATTTAGGTAGTGAAGAAATTCTTGAAGGACATAAAGATTTAGTAGAAGCAATACTTCATAAAACATTTAAACCTGAATTCCTTAATAGAATTGATGAAATCGTAACATTTAATTCTTTGACTAAAGAAGTTCAAGAAAAGATTGTTGATAAGATGTTAAATGATCTCAAATTAAGACTTGCTGAAGAATATTATAGTGTTAAATTCACACCTGAAATTAAAAAATACATTTTAGATAGCAGTTATACTCCTCAATATGGTGCACGTCCAATTAAGAGATTTATTCAACATGAAATCGAAACTATCTTAGCTAAAAAGATTGTTGATGAAGAAATTAAACCAAATAAGAGTTACATCGTAGATTATAAAAATAACGAAGTAGTTGTTAATCTTGAATAAATAAAAACCTCGCAAAGTTAATTCTTTGCGAGGCTATTTTTTTTCTATTTTCTTAATAAATTCATCTGCTTCTTTTACCCAAACTTGAAGATCTTTATTGTAATATCGTGGTTGATCTTTGGTTACTGCAGTTTCATCTGCAAGAGCACTTCCATGTATTCCTTCTTTAAAGACATGAAGTTCACAATATCTAGAATTTTTATCCATATAATATTTGACAAGTAATGAATTAATCCAAGGAACTGCTTGATCGGTGATTGTTGTCCAAACATAACTTGGAGGGGTAGTAGAATCAATTCTTTTTTCAACACTATATTTATTTATATTTTTTTGTGTATTTATTTTGTTTAAGAAATTATCTCTACTTCCTTCATGAGTGTATTTACCAAAAGTAATTACTGGATAGCAATAAATTGATCCTTTTATATATTGATTAACATCACTTGAAGTTGATACAAGCCCTGAAAGATGACCTCCTGCACTAAATCCGATTGTATAGATGCTTGTAAATAAATTAGATAGATATTTGACTACAAATTTTGCTTCTTTTAGTTGAGTTGGTTTATGGTATGGAACAACGCTATAATTTAAAATAGCAGTGTTATAACCTAAGCTTTTAAATTTATCCATAATTGGTCCGCTTTCTCTAGATGAACAATGGGTATATCCTCCTCCAGGAAAGATAAGAACCAATGGAACATTTTTCGAGTAGGACTTGTTTATAATTAATTCCCCATGTAATGAAGAATCTATATTATAAAGATTTATTTTTTCAATTTTATTTTCCATTTCATAAATGTTTTTATCAACATTGATTAAGATTCCATCTTGTTCAATCATTAATGGATCATCATCTTTTAAACTCATGCCTTTATAACCATGCTTTTTTACTTTTATAAAGAAAACTATGAAGAACACGACTGAAAAAAGCCCGATTATACCGTTAGAAATGCCCATTGAAATACCTGCTGCTTCGCTTCCCATATTTGGGAACCAAACAGGATTTTGAAGGATTAATAAAACAGTAACTCTTGTAATAATTCTAAGTAAATTATTAACGGTAGCTAAAAAAGTTTGACCATAGCCATATAAAATTCCTAAAACAACTGAATTTAAAGCAAGTGCAGGAATTGAAAGACAATCATATTGATAGATTGATTTAATTGCATCTAAAAATTCTTGAGAAGTATTTTCAGTAGAAAATAAAGAAATAATTTGATCTTCAAAAAAGACTCTTGTAATTAAAAATCCTGCAGTGGCCCATATGAAAATTAATGCAATAGATCGAATAAAAATCTTAAATGTTCTTTTCATATTTTTGTTTCCAAGGTTTTGAGAAACAATAGAAGATTCACTATCTTCAAAAGCAGATCCTGGATTTGTAACACATCCACAAATATTATTTGAAATTCCTAAAGCTCCAACTGTTAAAGATCCATATTCAAGACATAACGCATTAACACTAACTTTTCCTAATGAAATGATGCATTTTCCCAAAAATAAAGGTAACGAAATTTTTAAGACGTATTTAACATATTCCCATTTTAATGAAAGTTCTTTAAATGTAATTCTAAATATATTTGATTTTCTAAACATTAATACTGCAGCGATGATTGACATTGAAAGTTGCGATGTAATGCTAGCTATTTCAACATAGATTAAACTATCAACTCTAAATCCATATATAAATAAGGAATTAAGGGCTAACTTAACAGCCATATTTATGATATTCATTACAAAAATAATTTTTGTATTTCCTTTTGATTTTTCAAGAGCAATTGCAACGTTATTAAAAACAATCAATATTTGTTCAATTAATTGAAGTTTAAAATAACCATCGCTTATTGCAATTAAGTCTTCAGGAACTCTGCATAATTTTAAAATTAAACTTGAAAAAGGAATCAAAATTAAAAACAAAGCATTAACAAATAAAGACATTGTAAAAACAACATTGCTATATTTTCTAGCTTCTTTAATATCACCTGCTCCATACTTTCTAGAAACAATAATTGCGCCACCTCCTGCAATACCAAGACCAAGAGATGAAATTAAAGTTTTAATTTGAGAAATAGTAGCAATTGCACTAACAGAACTATCGCCAATTTCTGCAACCATTATTTGATCAATTAAGTTGAACAAAGAATTCATAAATTGATATAAAAACAATGGAAT
>CAVGUA010000019.1:0-5326 GCA_963632335.1 Parabacteroides goldsteinii | reverse complement strand
CGTAAATAATTACTTTCCAAATGTTGCCTGTTAAGATATTTCTTCTAATTTTTTCTTCTTTTGAAATTGTCGCTTCCATAACGATTAGTATTTTAATTATTAGGGGCAAAAAATAAAGAGATATGTGCTAATTTTCGAAGAAATTATTTACATTGTGCGCTATGCACAATGAATATTTATTTAAAAATAAATATAATATTTACGATTTTAAGGAGAGAATTATGTCAACAATTAATATCGAAAATTTAAACAAGATTTATGACAACGGATTTCATGCTGTTCATGACTTCAATTTAAACATTAAAGACAAAGAATTCATCATTCTTGTTGGACCTTCTGGATGTGGAAAGTCCACAACTTTACGTATGATTGCTGGTCTTGAAGATATTAGTGGAGGAAAACTTTTTATTGATGGAAAATTATGCAATAAATTGTCACCACGTGATAGAGGAGTTTCAATGTGCTTCCAAAGTTACGCTCTTTATCCAACTATGTCAGTTTATGATAACTTAGCTTTCGCTTTAAGAATTGCTGGTTATGATGAAGATGAAATTGAAAAAGAAGTTGATAAAACCTCAAAAATGCTTGGTATTGAAAAATATCTTGGCAGAAAACCAAAAGCATTATCAGGTGGTCAACAACAACGTGTTGCTTTAGGTAGAGCTTTAATTCAACATTCACGTGTTTTCTTAATGGATGAACCATTATCTAACCTTGATGCAATTCAAAGAGTTAATATGCGTAGTGAAATTAGAAGAATCCATAACGAAGTTGGATCAACTACAATTTACGTTACTCACGACCAAATCGAAGCTATGACTATGGCCGATAGAATTGTTGTTATGAAGGATGGATATGTTCAACAAATTGGTACTCCAAAAGAGTTATATTTCTCCCCAAGAAATATGTTCGTTGCTGGATTTATTGGTGATCCTCAAATGAATTTCATTTATGGAAAAGTTGAAGGAACAGATTTTATCAGTGAAGATGGAATTAAAGTTTCTTTAAAAGGCTATGATGAAACTCGTCTTGCTGCGGCAGCTAAACTCAATAAAGTAGTTTTAGGATTTAGACCTGAAGCATGTATGCTTGGCAAACAAGAAGAAAATGATCATAGTTTCAAAGGCAAAATGCTTGTTGAAGTTAGTGAAATGCTTGGAGATACAGTCAATATTTACGGCTATTTTGGAAAGAAAGATATGGCTATCAAATGTACGCCATTTGAAAAATTTGAGGTTAATAAGGATTTAGGGTTTATGGTAGACTACAAAAACACAATTTTATTTAATGCAGAAACACAAGAAATTGTTTTCGGAAATTTAAGCAAAAAGATTTGTCCAAAGAAAGAAAGTAAAGTTAAGATTATGCAATTTGGTGAAGGAAACTTCTTAAGAGCCTTCTCTGATTGGATGATTCAAAAGATGAATGATAGTGGAAAATATGATGGACACGTTGTCGTTGTTCAACCACTTGAAATGGGTAGAGTTGATGATCTTGCAAAACAAGATGGATTATATACACTTTACTTACAAGGTATGAAAGATGGAAAGAAAGTCAGAGAACATCGTGTTATTGATGTTTTAGATGATTTCATTAATCCATATAGAGATTGGGAAAAATATTTAAAATATGCTGAAAGTGAAGATTTAGAAATTGTTATTTCAAATACTACTGAAGCAGGTATCTGTTTTGATAAGACTGATATTAATTTTGACAAAACTCCACATACTTTCCCAGGAAAAGTTGTTGCTTTATTAAAGCATAGATATGAACACTTTAAAGGCGATAAGACCAAAGGTTTAGGATTTGTTGCTTGCGAGTTAATTGATAACAATGGTGATGAACTTAAAAAATGTGTTTTAGCACTTTGTGAAGAAGCTAAATTAGATAAGAAATTTGTTGAATGGATCAATGAAGCATGTCACTTCACATCAACTCTTGTTGATAGAATTGTTCCAGGGTACCCAAGAGATGATATTCAAAAGATTACATCAGAACTCGGATATCAAGATAGTTCAATTGTTGTTGGTGAAATCTTCAACTTATGGTGCTTAAAGAAAGAACCATGGATTCAAGAGAAATTCCCTGTTGATCAAGTTGGTGGAGATGTTGACGCACGTTATGTTGACGATATTAAACCATACAAGCAAAGAAAAGTTTCAATCTTAAATGGTTGCCATACTTGCATCGTTCCAGTTTCATATTTATATGGAATTGATACAGTTAAAGAATCAATTGAAAATGCTACAGTTGGAAAATTTGCGAAAGAATTTGTTTATGATGAAGTTATTCCAACAATTGATTTGCCACATGATGATATGGTTAAGTTTGCTGATAGTGTCTTTGAAAGATATCAAAATCCATATGTCCATCACTTACTTATGTCAATTGCATTAAATTCAATTTCAAAATATAAGGAAAGAGATTTACCAACAGTTAAGAAATATCTTAAACTCAATGGAAAATTACCAACTCATGCATTATTCTCGCTTGCTGCTTTAATTAAATTCTATGAAGGAAAACGTGGCGAAGAAACAATTGCATTAAACGATAATCCAGAATATTTAGAATTCTTTAAAGAAGTTTATTCTAAAGGTTTAGATTCAAAAGAATTAGTCCATGAAGTTTTATCAAATGTTTCGCTTTGGGAAGAAGATTTAACAAAGATTGAAGGTCTTGAAGAATTAGTCCATCACGATTATGATTTAATTTCTAAAAAAGGAATGAAAGAAGCCTTAAAGAAATTTGAGGAATAATTATTAATAATATGAACAAAACAATTATTATTAATGAAAATGATAATGTTGCTGTTGCTTTAACTAATCTTAACAAAGGTGAAGTTTATAATGATGTGACTTTGCTTGAAAACATTACCCAAGGGCATAAATTTGCCCTTGAGGATATTAAAAAAGGCGAGAACATCGTTAAATATGGATACCCAATTGGTAGAGCAACTAGTGATATTAAAAAAGGTGAGCATGTTCACGAGCATAATGTTGAAACAAACTTAAGTGGTGAACTTGAATATAAATTTAGTGGTGATTTTAGTGATCACTTTAAAACTTTTTGTGATACAAAAGTAAAAGTTTATAAAAGAAAATTTAATAAATATGGCATTAGAAATAACCTTCTTATCGTTCCAATGGTAGGTTGTGTTAATTCAATGGCTGATTTAATTAAAGATGAATTTTTAAAGGAAGTTGATGTTTCAAAAATTGATGATGTAATCGTTACAAAACATCCTTTTGGTTGCTCACAACTCGGAGATGATTTTGTTAATACTGTTAAAACTTTACAAGCAATTGTTAAACATCCAAACAATGGAGGAGTTTTAGTATTTGCTTTAGGGTGTGAAAATAATCAACTTGATCAATTTAAAGCTAGTTTAGGCGAATATGACACTGATCGAGTTAAATTTTTAAAAGCTCAAGATGTAGAAGACGAAGTTAAAGAAGGTGTTAAACTTTTAAAAGAACTTTATGAATTAATGATAAAAGACGAAAGAGTTGAAGCACCATTATCAGTTATTAATATCGGACTTAAATGTGGGGGTAGCGATGGTTTTAGTGGCATCAGTGCTAATCCTTTAGTCGGTATGATGAGTGATTATATTGTTAAAGAAGGTGGAACTACTGTTTTATGCGAAGTTCCAGAAATGTTTGGTGCAGAACAAATTTTGATGGCAAGAAGCAAAAATGAAGAAGTATTCAATAAAATTGTCCATTTAATCAATGGTTTTAAAGAATATTATGCAGCTCATAACCAAGTTTGTTATGAAAATCCAAGTCCAGGAAATAGAGCCGGAGGTATAACAACTTTAGAAGATAAATCTTTAGGTTGTGTTCAAAAAGCAGGAACTAGCCAAGTAAATGATGTTTTATATTTAGGTGATGAACTTAAAGAAAAAGGATTAAATTTACTTAATGGTCCAGGAAATGATTTAATGGCTTGTACAAACCTTGCTTGTATTGGTTGTCACTTAATTTTATTTACAACTGGTAGAGGAACACCTTTTGGAACATTCGTTCCTACCGTCAAGATCGCAACAAATTCATCAATGGCTAATAAAAAGCATGGATGGATTGATTTCAATGCTGGTCAAATTGTTGATGGTATAAGCAAAGAAGAAGTTTTTGATAATTTTAAAAATTTAATTATTTCAATAATTAATGGCGAAACAAGAACCAAGAATGAAGTTAATTCTTTTGAAGAGATTTCAATCTTTAAAGATGGAGTAACTTTATAATTATGAAAATTGGCATTAGATTACATGATCTTGCAAAAGAATCGTATAAAACCATATTTGAAAAATGTAAGGCTGCAGGCTTTGATTATATTCAATTAGTTTTTAAAAAAGCATTACTTGATGAAGAAAATAACCCAATGCTATTTTCAAAAGAAAATGCATTAAAAGTAAAGCCATATTTAGAAAATAGTGGTTTAAAAGTGTCAATGCTTGGTGCTTATTTTAATCCAGTACATTCAAATAAAGAATTAGTTAAAAGTAATATTGCATATTTTAAGGAGCATCTAAAATATGCATCATTGCTCGATACTAAATATGTTGGGAGTGAAACTGGAAGTTATAACGATGATAAATGGACTTATAACCCAAAAAATCAAACTGAGATCGGTTATCAAGAAAGTATTTCAGTTTTTAAAGATTTAGTTAAAACTGCTGAAGAGTATGGATCTATTGTTTTAATGGAACCAGCTTATGGGCATGTCATGTATGACGTTAAGACTCTCAAGCGTGCATTTGATGAGATTGGTTCAGCGAATTTAAAAGTCACGATTGATATTTATAATCTTTTATATGTAGGAAACTATAAAAACTATAAGGAAATTTTCCATAAAGCCTTAGCAACATTTAATGACAATATTAAGGTTATTCATTTAAAAGATTTTAATGTTGTTGATGGTTCACTTAAACAATGTGGTTTAGGGAAAGGCATAATTGATTTTAAATATATCATAAGTGAAATAAGTCGCTACTGTCCTGAAGCTGTACTAACTTTTGAAGGCGTGGTTGGCGAAGATATTCCTATTTCTTTAAAACTTATTAAAGAAATTATTTCATCTATAAATGCTTAGTTATAGTGGCGGAAACCCCGCCATTTTTTAATTTTATCACCCACATTGGTCAACAATGTGGGTGATAAAGTGGGTAATAAAGTGGGTAATAAAGTGGGTGATAAATTTTCAAATTTTGAAAGAATTGAACAAAGTTTATAAAGTACAAAGAATACAAAAACTGATAAATAAACACAATTTTTTAAAGTGTTTAAAAAACGCGATTTTCAGTTGACAAAAAACTATAGGAAAT
>CAVGUA010000018.1:0-7774 GCA_963632335.1 Parabacteroides goldsteinii | reverse complement strand
TATGCAAGGGTGACTTTGTTTTCTTGCGATGAGGAAAAACTCCGAGAAGGAAATTTATATAAGAATATAAGACAAATTGATTATATGAAATATCAATTTGCGTTAGACGGAGTAATGCTTAGGGAATCAGCAATAAACGGCAAAGAAAGCCTATTATTTAGTAAGAAAAAGGTTGATTTAAATATTGTTGGAAGCTATTTAATTAAACTTTATAAGAGGAATTTGTTAGTCAAAAATGTGAAAATAATATTTATAAATTTGGATTGTTTTGATTTTAATGAATTAAAAAAACTAAAGAATGATGAAGAAAATATTACAAAAGCGCTAGATCATTTAGTTAATAAAATAAATATGGATTGCAGTGCTTGCGGACTTAAACCAATTTGTGATGATGTATCAAAAATGGTTGACGAAGATTTTAATAAAAAATGATTGCGATTTTATTCTGAAATCGCATTTTTTATTACCACAAAAATCTTGAAGTAGTTTTTTGGTAATTAATTAGTAGTTTTTTATATAATACAACTGTTTTAAAATGACTAAAATTGTTCATTTTATGCAAGTAGAAGTTGAATAGAGGTTTATAAACTTTTAAAATTAATTCATGAAAATTTTTACAAAAAGTTATTATTCAATTTTTGCTGTATTTTTTGCAATTTTACTTGGAGGATTAATTACTTCGTGTTTTTATGATTTGGAGGTTAATATCGCAGTAACTAATTTTGATAGTAAATTTGGGATGATTTGCGCAAGTTTTGGGCAATTACCTGGTTGGTGTATGATGGGATTCTTTGGTGTTATGGCCTTTAAATTATCTCAACAAATTGAAAAGAAAATTTATAAGGTTTTGCTTGTCGCTTTTGCTGTACTTGTTGTTGGAGTTAGTGGTTATCTGATTTTTGGAGATATGAATAGTAGTCATAATGGTTTTAAAGAGATTTCATCTTTGTGGGTTAGAATCATCATCGCTGTTATTTTAGAAGCTATTATCGTATTTATTGGATATAAAATAATTGATACAAAAGACACAAAAACATTATTAAGAACATGGATTATTCTTATGATCGCTTATTATGTTGGTCTTGGAATTACATTTGTAATGAAAGAAATATGGACAAGACCAAGATATAGATTGATTCATTCTGGATATGAAGGATACTCTGTCTACGATTTGTTTAGACACTGGTATGAACCAGGTCGTGGAATTGCAGGAGAAATTTATCCATCATCAGTTGTAAATAGTGATGATTTTAAATCTTTTCCATCCGGCCATAGTTATGATAGTATGACATGCATTTTACTTTCTTATGTTCCTTTATTAAATACTAAACAAAAAGACAAACCATGGATTAGATCGTTGATTTTAGGCATTACTGGTTGTTATGCAATGATGATTGCCTTCTCTCGTATTTTATACGGAGCCCATTATTTAAGTGATGTAACATTTGGTGGACTTCTTGGTGTAATTTTTGCTTTCGTTGTTCCTTATTTTGGTTTTAAAATAGTGAATAGGAAAGAAAATGTTAAGAATTGTTAAATTAAATCTATACAACTATAAATTATTTAAAGAAATGAACGAAAATTGGTCTAATTTTAATAACGAATTAGATCAATTTTTTAATGAAATTTTAAAAATTGATTTGAAATTAAAACCTGTTGAAATAATTCAAACATTAAAAAAAAAAGAAAAAAATAGAAATATGGAAGTAAATCCAGGAGTTCTTTATTTTTTATTTGATACAACCGAAAATGCATTTGTTTCTATTGCTAGAGTTTCTTTTATTGTTGAAGAAGATAAAAACAATAAAAATTTCAATATTGAGTTGAAAGTATGTCCTAAGTATAAAAGAAATTCTTATGAAAAAGATTTTATTGAATTACTTTCTAAGATGTTTTTTGAAAGAAATAAAACGATGCCAATATTTAAAGTAAATAAAGATGATATTGAAATAATAAATTCATTGATTTTATTGCAAAAAATCTTATTAAAAGATGAAGGGAAATTTTTATTTTATAAATAATATTTTTCGTTTTCGCTAATGATTTTTATACGACATATTCTAAGTATTTTCATCAGTGATTTTTAAATAAAATTTGTTATTGAAAAGTGCGGAAATTTCGTTGCTTTTTATTTTATAAAAAACCTTTTAGTTGCTATGGTAAAAACTAACCAACTTGACTATAATAATTTCATGAAAAAATTATTTGATAAAATTACTAAAGATTCTTACTTTTTAAAAGGCACAATAGGATTAATGCTTTGTCTTTTTGCAATTTTTGGAGCATTAAATCGTGGATATGTTTCAAGTTTTATAACATGGATTATAGCATTCTTATTTGGATGGTTTTTCTATGTATTTTATTTGATCGTATTTTTAGTTGGGGTTAGATTGTTACTTGCAAAAAAAGAATTTAAATTCCATTGGAGAATTACAATTGCTGGGTTAATCGTTTGTTTAATTGGGTGCTTAATTTTAGCTACTAATAACATTACTGGATCAAGTAATGAAAATATGCTAACTTTTAAAAATTTCTCAGAAGAATTTTCAAAAAGTGTGCAAGGATTCCCTATTTTAAACTATAGTCAGATTTCCGGTGGATTCTTCGGATTTTTATTTGTTGCCTTACTTAATAGTGCTGTTAAGTATGTTGGAACGAATATTATTGGTGGTATTTTACTTGGTGTTGGCTTAATTTTAGTATTTATCACATCAATTATTCGTTTAATTAAAAATATAAAAGAATATAAAAATCGTAATATCAAAAAAATCGAATCTGAGTTTAAAGAAGCAAATGATCAAACAGCTTTTACAACAACTCAAATTATGGAAAATTCAAGGGCTACAACTGTTATTACTCCTGATTCTGAGATTGCAAAAGAAAACACTCAATCAATTGCTATTCAAAATCCTAATGGCGGTGTTGGTGTTGGCTTAACTAGCATTAATAGAACGCCATCAGGTTTAAAAAAAGCTAAATTTTCAAGTGAAAATTTATATGAAACAACCAATGAAACAACTAGTTTAGAAGAAAAACCTGTTATTTCTGCTCCTGTTGAGCAAGTGGTTGATCCTACTATTGGAAACACTACACATATTGAAAAAGATGAAGTTATTAAAAATGATATTCCTGTTGCAAAACCTGCAAATTTTAAAGAACATCACGCGTTAAATGAAGAAACCATTAAGTTAGCAAAATCTCCATATGAAAAAATGGATGGTGCCGCTTTAGATGCTGAAAAAAATGCCTCAAAATCAAATGTAAATAAGCAGATTAAGTATAATTATCCACCTCTTAGTTTATTAACTGATAGAGCTTCAAATATGAATTCAATTGACAACATCGAGGTTTGTCAAGCTAGAAGAGATTTGCTTAACGAAATTTTTGAAGAATTTGAAATTCATGGAAAAGTAATTTCTTATACTATTGGACCTGTCGTTACACGTTATGATATCGAAATGGATCGTGGTGAAACTTCTAAGGTTATTGAAAAATATCTTAACGATATAGCTGCAAAACTTGGTGGTATACCTTGTAGATTTGTTTCTGTTATTGAAGGAAGAACCACAAGTGGGCTTGAAATTGCTAACAAAAAAGGATCGTTGGTTAATTTTAAAGATTGTCTTAAAAATTTAAGTAGAGAACCAGGAACTGAATTTTTAGTTCCATTTGGTAAAGATATCAGTGGTAATTTTATTCAAGCTGATTTGAAAGATTTTCCTCATTTATTAGTTTGTGGAACTACTGGTAGTGGTAAATCAGTTTTTATGCATAGTTTATTAATGACTTTAATTATGCGTAACAATTTGAATTCTTTAAAACTTGTCATTATCGATCCAAAACGTGTTGAATTTAATAAATATAAAAATATTCCATTTTTACTTTGCAATCCAATAAATGCTGCTGATGAAGCATGTTTAGTCATGAATGAACTTTGTGAACTCATGGAAGAAAGATACGATTTATTTGATGAAAGTGGTGTTGAAAACTTAAAACAATATAACAAATATCTTGTTGATCATGGAAAACAAATATTGCCAAGAATTGTTGTTTTAGTTGATGAATACGCTGATCTTGTTGGTGAAAATAAACGTTTACAAGAACCTGTCCAAAGACTTGCTCAAAAGGCTCGTGCTTGCGGAATCCATCTTATTATTGCAACTCAACGTCCTTCAGTTAACGTTATAACAGGCGTCATTAAAGGAAATATTCCAACTCGTGTTGCTCTTCTTTGTTCATCAGTATCTGATTCAACAGTTATTTTGTCTCAAGGTGGAGCTGAAAAGCTTTTAGGGAATGGTGATATGCTTGTAATGTCTCCATTAATTTCTAAGACTGGATTAACTCGTGTACAAGGATCTTATGTCGATAATAGTGAAATCAAAAATGTATGCGATTATTTAAGAGATAATTATGGACCAATGTTCGACGAAAGATTCGTTGATATGAAAGAAAAATCACAAATGGATACTTCGCAAATGAAGGAAGTTTCATATGATAAAGCTGCAAGTGATGAAGAAAAATATGTTCAAGTTAGAGAAGATATTATGAGAAGAGAATATGCTTCGCTTTCTTACATTCAAAGAACTTATGCTGTTGGTTTCCCTAAAGCAGGAAAAATGATTAATAGACTTATTAATGATGGAGTTATTTCTCCAGAAGCCGAAGGGAATAAAGGTTATAAGGTTTTACTTCATAGTGTTACACCTGAAGAAAGAACTGGATCAGTTGAACAATCTACCTTTAAACCAAACAATAATAATTATGATGAATAGCAATTAAATAGGATTTAAATTTTTATGATTAACACATTTTTTAGTGCAAAATTAACAAGTTATAATACTATCGCTGTTTTCATTTTTAGTGAGAACAGAAAACCAGAAAATAACAAAATTAAGTTAATTAAAAACGATGAAAATATTACTAATTTAGATATTGTTAAACAATCGTTTATTAATGGTCTTGAATTTTATGAATGTAAAACAAAAGAAAAGATAGTTTTAGGAAATGATTATTATATTTCAATAGAATCATTTGGAGTTACGCCTCTTGTTATGGATGATGTTACTTCTTTTAAAAATTTTGATGAAGAATATTCATATCTTAAGGATGATTTAGGTTTTACTTATTCAAAAGAAAAGACAACATGGAAAGTTTGGGCACCTCTTGCTTCAAAAGTAGTTTTATTTTTGAAAAAAGGAGATGAAAAATTTGAAACTTTCAAGATGGAAAGAGGTGAAAAAGGCGTTTATTCAATAACCCTTTTTGGTGATTTTGATAATTATAAATATCGTTATCAAGTTGTGAATAGTGGACACGTGGCTTTGACTACTGATCCATATGGAAAAGCGAGTACCGCAAATGGAAAAGATTCGGTGGTTATCAATTTTTCAAGCATTGATGTAGATCTAAATGAGGGTAATTTAAAAACTTATAAAAATTATGTTGACACAATTATTTATGAACTTCACGTTAGAGATTTTACGATTGATAAAAATACAAATATTGTAAATAAAGGCAAATTTTTAGGCTTAGTAGAAGAAAATAAAGTTACTAAAGGAAATCATCCTTGTGGCCTTGATTATTTAAAAACTTTAAATATTACCCATGTTCAATTATTACCAATTTATGATTATAAAACAGTAGATGAATTACATCCTGAAAATAGCTATAACTGGGGATATGATCCTCAACAATATTTTGTTCCAGAAGGTAGTTATTCAACTAATCCAAACGATGGATATAGTAGAATTATTGAATGTAAAAAAATGATTGCTGCATTACATAAAGCAGGTTTAAAAGTAAATATGGATGTTGTTTATAATCATGTTTATAGCTATGATTCTTCAGTTTTTGAGAAGATTGTTCCTAATTATTATTTTAGAAAACAGCATAATGGTTTACTTTCTACAGCAAGCGGGTGTGGTAATGAACTCGATACAGAGCGTCCAATGGTCAGAAAATTAATTGTTGATTCATGTGTTCACTGGATTAAAGAATATGGCGTAGATGGCTTTAGATTCGATTTAATGGGGTTAATTGATATTGACACAATTAATGAAGTTGCAAGAACTGCTAAAAGTCTTAAAAAAGATTTTATGATTTATGGCGAAGGATGGAATATGCCTTCATCTTTAAGCGAAAGTAAAAGGGCTACAATTTTGAATGCATTTAAAATACCTGAAGTTGCATTTTTTAATGATACATATCGTGATATTGTTCGTGGGCCAAGTGGTTTTGGAAAGACTGAACCAGGCTATATGTTAGGCAATTTAAATTATAAAGAAGGATTTAAATTTGTTTTGCTTGGAAGTTGTGTTGATTTTTGCTATCCAAAAAGATTTTTAAGTGCAAACCAATCATTAAATTATGTTGAATGCCATGATAATGGGACGCTTTATGATAAAGTAAAATCAACTTTTCCAGATCTTGATGAAGATGAAATTTTCAAGATAATTAATTCAGTAAATGGAACAGTTGCGTTATCTTTTGGAGTTCCTTTCTATCATGCTGGACAAGAAATAGGTTTAACTAAATTTGGAGATGATAACACTTATAATAAAGGTGATAAATATAACAAATTTGATTGGTCTATTTTAGATAAAAGATACGATATGTACCTGTATTTTAAATCAATGTTAGAATTCAGAAATGAATATACTAGAACTGCAAAAAGTGAAGACATTGAGAAAAATAATTACTTTATAAATTATGAAAAAGGTGCGATTGGATTAAAAACAGATAAGAAATTCCTTAATGGTGAAAAAAGTGAATGCATATTTGTGTTTAATCCAAACGATGTTGATATAAATATTGAATTAAAAGATTATTATATTATTGTTTGTGCACTTGCTGGTTATTTAAAAAATAGTGCCCTTTATAGTGGACAAAATGAGAGCTTAGTATCTCATCAAATAGAAGTATTAGGACTTAAGAAAAAATGAGAAAGTATTTTAGAGCTGTTTTAATTGTGGGTTGGCGAATTATTTTTGCATATTTCAATTGGATGATTCGCTTTTCAAAACGCCCAAATAAGTATTCAATTGAAAAAAGATTTGATAAAATCCATCGACTTAGTATTAAAGTTTTAAAAGCTTTACATGTGGTTTATGATATTGATGGTTTAGATGAATTTTATAAGAATAAAAAACCTGGTGAAAATACCTTAATTGTATGTAATCATCTTTCTGATGCAGATCCAATTGTTATGATGGCACTTGCTAAATCGCCATTAACATTTGTTGCAAAAAAGGAATCAGAAGGATTTCCTTTTGTTGGCAAAGTGTTAAAAAGCATAGATGGAGTTTTTCTTGATAGAAGTGATTTAAGACAAGAAGTTAAACAAATCATGAAAGTTCAAGATATGCTTAAAAATTATCCAAACTTGGATATAGTTATTTTTCCTGAAGGAACAAGAAATAAAGAACCTTTAAAAGATCCATTAGAATTCAAACATGGTTCTTTTAGACCAGCAATGAAAAATGGTGGAGATGTCGCTGTTTTTTCCATGTATGGCACACAAAGAGTGCTCAATTATAAGTGCAAAAATAACTGGAATCCTGTAGAAATTAAATACATAAAAACTTTTACAAAAGATGATTATGAAGGTAAATCAACTCCTGAAATTGCATCAATTTCTTATAATTTAGTATTAAATTCCGTTAATGAATTAAGAGTTATTGATAAAAATTTAATGAAAAAATATAATAAGAGACATTTTGATGAGTAATCAATGTCTTAATCCCTTAGGATATAGATTTTTTAGTTTGTTGCC
>CAVGUA010000017.1:0-12549 GCA_963632335.1 Parabacteroides goldsteinii | reverse complement strand
GATAATATATCTTCCTTGTATCCTTTAATAGTTTCCTTAATAGGTTTTACTTCTTCATTAAATTTAGCTTCTCTACTATTTCTTAAAACTTTACTTCCACTTTTAAAAAATTCAACATGTCCACATTTTTTTACATTCAATAACGATTAAATCTAAATCTTAAAGAACATCTGAAGTTAAAGTACCGTCATCATTTTTATATTGATAAGGTTTACTTTCTTCTAAAAATCTATAGATCCACAATAAATACTTTTTAATTTTTCCATAAATTTTGCCTCTATTAGTTTATAGATTTATAACATAAAAATAATTTTAATCTTACCTAAAGAACATAAGTATTTGCGTTTTTTATTTGCAGGTTGCAATAATGAAAAAGGACTGATATTTTTAGTATCAATCCTATCGTTTCTTAATAGCAAAAAAATAACAATGTTGATATAATTGCGACCCCTAAAGACAAAATGCAACCCCTAGAAATTAGTATGTTTTTTTGTTATTCCTATACTTTGTCTAGAATAAAGTGTGTTATCATCAATCAATTTTATAGCTATATTTATAACTGATGGAATCGTTGATTCATATCCTGTAGCCATTTGACCTTTCATAGTAATTACAAAATCATCTTTATTTCCATCTATTAAATATCCTGGTCTTAACACTATATAATTAAGATTACTATTTTCAACTAAAGTAACTGACTCTAAATTTGGTATTTGCTCAGGATTATTTTTAACATTATCTTCATCATCAAGTTCAACTGGAATTTCGTTATATATTCCAATTGCTCCTATAAAAATTAATCGTGATAATTTCATTTCATTCATTGCTTTAATTATATTTTTTGTTATTTTTGGAAGATCACTACCTGATATAGCACAATAAACAACATCTATATTCTTCATTGCATTTAACAAATTTTCATAATTTAAAGCGTCTCCATCAAATGGAATTATAAGGTTATTTGCTTTATATATATTCGTGGCATGACGAGAAAATACTGTTATTTTATATTTGCCTATTTTTTCTAATTCTTTAACAAAGGCTTTTCCAAATAATCCTGTAGCTCCTAATACTAATACATTTTTCATTTTATCCATCCCATTGCCGTTTCAGTAAATTCAGGTGCTTCAGGTTTTCCTATCATTGGTTCATTCCTATCTAATTTAGATAAAGCATTCATTTCTTCTTCATTTAACGAAAAATCAAAAATATCTATATTTTCCTTAATTCTATCGTCATGTACTGATTTTGGAATTATAATAACACCTTTTTGAATTTGAAATCTTAATAATATCTGAGCTGGTGTCTTTCCATATTTTTTTGATAATTCAATTACTATTGGTTCATTAAACATTTCATTTGCTCTTCCTTGGCCTAAAGGAGCATAGGCCTCATGAGCAACTTTATATTTATTTTCCCAATTATGGACACTGTCTCTTTGGCAATAAAGATGAGTTTCTATTTGATTAACAACTGGGTTTACTTTATTAAAATTAATTAAATCAATAAGTCTATCTGGTTCAAAATTTGAAACACCTATTGCTTTTATAATTCCTTTTTCATAATATTCTTCAAGCACTCTCCAAGCGGAATAATAATTTCCAAAGCCCCAGTGTAAAAGTACAAGGTCAATATAATCAGTTTGTAGATTCATTAAGGAATTTTCAATTGCCTTTCTTGCATCAACCGCTTCATAATGATTGAAATTGATTTTAGTAGTTATAAATATTTCATTTCTAGGAATTCCACTTTTTTTAATTGCATTTCCAACCGATTTTTCATTTCCATAAGCTTCAGCAGTATCAATCATTCTATATCCTGCTTTTAATGCTTTTAAAACTGCTTCTTCACAATCTTTTCCTTCTTTTATTAAAAAAGTTCCAAATCCTATAACTGGCATTTCAATACCATTATTTAATTTAATTCTATCCATAATATTCATCCTTCCTGCATAGATTTATCTATGTATTTATAGCATAATAAGTTCGAGTAACTCGAAGTCAATATACTTTAGATAAAAATTAGGAGGATTTTATGAACTATACAGTTAAACAAATATCAGAAATAATGGGAATGAGTGAAAACACAATTCGTTATTATACCGATCTTAATCTTTTACCAATAAAGAGAGATTCTGCAAATCGAAGAATTTTTGATGAAGAATCCATTAATTGGTTAATGGGAATCAAGTGTTTAAAAGGATGTGGAATGTCTATTGAAGATATAAAAAAATATGGTGATTTATGTTTAATAGGTGATGAAACACTCATTGAGCGAAGAGAAATAATGAAAAAGCAATTAGAAATAGCTAAACAAAATCTTGAAAATGCTAAAGAAATTTTAGAATATGTGAAGAAAAAAGTAGCACATTATGATGATGTTATTGCAGGTAAAATAGCTGACGATACTAATCCTAATAATGGTCCAGTTGGAAAGCATTAATTAATAATCACTAAATTTTAACTTGACATTTACCTCTTTTAGAGTGACTTACCACATACGAAGGAGGTCTTTTTATTATGACAAAGAAATAAGCTGAAGTCGAGATGAAATATCGTCTTGCAGTTCTTCTTCTAAATGATTTATTAGAAAAAGGCAGAATAACAAAAAATGAGCTTCTTATGTATAAGAAAAAATTAATTAGAAAATATGAACCACTAATTGGTTGCTTGGAGGTGAAAATTTGAAAAAGAAAATTATTGCCATTTCACATATAAAACAACAAAAAGAAATAATTCAGGTAGCTCCACAAGAAAAAATAAAAGTTGCGGCTTATTGTAGAGTGTCTAGTGAAACAGATGAACAACTCAGTTTATAGATTTATAACACAAAAATAATTTTAATCTTACCTAAAAAACATAAGTATTTGCGTTTTTTATTTGCAGGTTGCAATAATGAAAAAAGACTGATATTTATCGTATCAATCCTATCGTTTCTTAATGTCTAAAGTATACAACTTTGATACAATTTTAGCACCTTTAGTTGCAATCGTGTAGAATTTTAGCACCCTTGCATATAATCGTGTAAAAATTTAGCACCCTTTTAGCACCCCTAGAAATTTGAATTAAAACAACCTTTCCTGCACATTTATCTCTATACCATCATCTATCTTCGTCCAAACTCTACCAGTCTTAACAATCTTAATAGGCGTGGCGAGTCTTCTAGGGTTCTCGAAGTCATATGCATAATATTCCTTACTCATATCATCAACTTGAAAAATCATACCTTCCCACTTACCTGTAGCGTGCCAAGAGCAATATTCTTCTGCTGAGATTTTATGAGTCCCAACTAAATCAACTAAGCCAATGACTGCAGACTTCTTCGTGTCTACTAGAGCAATTGTTCCACGCTTGGTGGTGTCATAAGCACGAGCATCATAAGTTTTCTTTCCATCAAGCATTTCATTTAGGTACTCCCCGAACATTATTAGTCCGTACATAAATTAACCTAACAAAGACGCAATCTTAGCTTTCAATAGCTTTTTTCTTTCGTTATAGAAGTTTTCAAAGTTAGCAATATACAATGATTGATTTTCTGGAATATATGCATTTTTCTTAAAATCAGCTTGTTGTTGAGCGATCATATCATCAAAATATTGTTGTAATGACATATCATTCTTGCTGCCATTTTCTCTGCCTACTAAATATTGTAAATTTGGTAATCTATTACGCATTAACCTCCATTTAGCCCAATCTTCCATAGTAATGCCTGAAGGTTGTGATTGATTAAATCTTTCATATGGATGAAGATGATCTTGTTCATATTTTGGACCCATTTTTAGCCAATCTGTACTTATATAATAAAGAATTTCCCCAGCTACTCGACTACCCTTTTCGTAATTCAATAATTCTTCTATCTTATTGTCATTTACTTTTAGTTCATATATTTGGTCAAGCATTTCAATGTTCATCACATAATTATAACTAATTAAAGCATTTTTCATAATTTGAAGTTTTCCAGTTGTACCTGATCTAAAAAATGTGAAGAAACTTGCACGATATATATAAGCCTTTATTCCATCTATGCAATCCATATAATTTGGGTTGTAATATATTGTGAAAATTATAGGGACTAAAATATTCCAACTATTAGAAAATTTAGCAATTGAAAATTTGCTAATAGTATTATTGATTAATTTGTAAGTGAATAAAATTAAAATACATCCGCGAAAAGTCATAAAAATATTAAGATTTCGCGGAGATATTTTGAATCATCTTTCTAAATAATAGATAAAATAAGAATACAGGCGCGAAATCTAATAAAAAAGTTAACTTTTCGCGGAGATATAAATTGAAATTACGGATATTTGATAGTAAAATAATTATAGAGGCGCGAAATCTAATAAAAAAGTTAACTTTTCGCGGAGATATATTATGATTGGAAGAGAAAAAGAAATAAAAGAATTAGAAGATTTATATAATGGAAATAATGCTGAATTAATTGCAGTATATGGTAGAAGAAGAGTAGGTAAAACATTTTTAATAAATAGTGTATTTAATAAAAAGTTTGCCTTTAAACATACTGCTTATTCTCCAAAGGAAGATGGTGAAATCAATAATAAGATTCAATTAGATAATTTTTATAATTCTTTGATTCTATATGGATTATCAAAAGAAGAAAAACAACCAAAAAATTGGTTTGATGCTTTTTTCTTATTGCAAAAACTTTTAATGAGTAAAGATCAAAGTGAAAGATTGGTTGTATTTTTTGATGAATTTCCTTGGTTAGACGCAAAAAAATCATATTTTATTAAAGCATTTGAAGGTTTTTGGAATGGATTTGGATGTGCTCAAAGTAATTTAATGGTAATTGTATGTGGAAGTGCTAATTCTTGGATACAAAATAAATTAATTAATAATCATGGAGGACTTTATGGAAGAGTTACCTATGAAATTAAGCTTTCTCCTTTTAAATTAAAAGAATGTGAAGAATTTTTAAATTCTAGACAAGTCATTATGTCAAGATATGATATTGCAACAAGTTATATGATATTTGGAGGTATCCCATATTACCTAGGGTATATAAAAAAAGAATTAAGCTTACCTCAAAATATTGATAATTTATTTTTTAGTGAAGAAGGAATATTAAAAATAGAATTTGATAGATTATTTCAATCTTGTTTTGATAATCCTGAATATATTAAAAATATAGTTATAAATTTAAACGAAAAAAGAATTGGCTTTACTCGTAAAGAAATTACAGAAAATTTAAAAATTAGTAATGGCGGAGATTTAACTCAAGGATTGAATGCATTAATTTCATCTGGATTTATTAGAAAATACTATCCTTTTGGAATGGATCGAAAAAATGCATATTATCAATTAATTGATCCGTTTTGTATTTTTTATTTAAAATTTATCTATAATAAAAATTTTGGTGAAAATTTTTGGTCAAGTGGTAACACTAATCAAACTCTTAATATCTGGAGAGGTCTTTCTTTTGAAAATTTATGTTTAAATCATATTGATAAAATTAAAGATGCTTTAAAAATTGGAGGAGTTATTTCTACTTCATCTTCTTGGTATTATAAAGATGATGAAGAAAATGGACAAATTGACCTTTTAATTTCAAGAAATGATAATGTTGTTAATATGTGCGAAATTAAATTTTATTCTGATAGTTTTAAAGTGGATAAGAATTATTATTTAAAAATTAATAGAAGAGATAATGTATTAAGAGAGTGCATTTCTAAAAAAAGTGCAATCCATAATACATTAATTACAACTTATGGAATTGAAAAAAATGAATATAGTTCAATTTTCCAAAATGTAATTACATTAGATGATTTATTTTAGTTTATATGGAAATTAAAGAAATTAAAAATGCACAAGAAAAGTTAAATATTTCAAGAAGTATTCTTGAAGATTTAACTTTCTGGTTTGAAATTGAAGAATCAAGAGAAGAATATATTAAAAATAGTGCAGATAAAACATTCTTTTCAGCTTTTATTAATGAAAAACCTATTGGGTTTATATATTTAAATGAAACTAGTAAAAATACTGTTGAAATAGCTGTTATTGGAGTATTAAAAGAATATCACCATAAAGGTATAGGGAAAGAATTATTTAAAAAAGCAAAAAAAGAAACTAAAAACAAAGGATATTCTTTTATCCAAGTTAAGACAGTGAAACCTGGAATTTATAAAGAATATGATGATACTAATATGTTTTATAAAGCATTAGGATTTAAAGAATTAGAAATATTTCCTACTTTATGGAATGAAAATAATCCATGTTTAATTTATGTAATGGCATTATAACTTATTTTTACTGGGTCATTTACTGTGCCATCATTCTAAAATAATTATAAATATTTAAAATTAGTATTAAAAAAGTCTAGCACATAAGTACTAGACTATAGAATCAAATGGTACCCTGTATGGGATTCGAACCCATGTATGCATCCTTGAGAGGGATGTGAGTTAAACCGCTTCTCCAACAGGGCGTACGTCTTATTATAATAAAAGTCGCTTTTAAAATAAACAAATAATAATCAAATAATGCAAATAAAAATCATGTATGACCTTTAAAATTTCATGCATGATTTTAATAACAAATAATTATTTAAAGAATTGCAGAACCGCCACAAACAATCCAGCAAGCTAAAATTGCAATTGTAAATGCGCCAACATAAACTGTACCGGTTTTACGATAAAGAATTGTAGCAATTAAAGAAAATACAATAACTTGTGGTAAGAACACAATAAGTAAGGACATAAATGGTCCACCAAATGTTGAACTAAATAATAAATCTGCACCTGGACCAATTTGCATAAAGAATGGAACATATTCAATTAAAGTAATTAGTAATACGCCTCCAACCATTGATAATGCAACTCTCCAGAAAGTATTTAAGAATCCTTTAGCGCCTGGCATTGAAGTATATTTTGTTCTATTTCTTGCAAGAATTGCGGAATTATTTAAAACATAAAATAATGCAAACATTGGAAAATATACCAAAAATTGACCAAATCTCACGAGTGAAAAACCTTTGAAGAATGGCCATATAAATCGTAAATCAAGATTGAAAACAGCCTCATAAATTACAGTAATCAAATACATTGGAAGAACCATAATAAAGGCAAGCAATAAACTCTTTCCAAATAGAGCCCAATCCATCTTAAGTACTCTATGATGTTTCTTTTTAGTGTCTTCTTTTACATCTTTTGCTTCTTCTGGTTTATTTCTTGATAAACCAGCAAAATTCATATCAATTTCATAATCTTTATTTTTGTGACGCTTAATTAAGAAAGGAACAAAAATAAATCCAAGCATGAATAAAACAAGAATTAAATACCAAACAAAGAATCCATTTCCTATAGTCATTCTAAATATAGTTGTATCAGGAAGAGGGAATAATCCATGACCAAGTTGAGTGCAGAAAGGATATGTAATTCCTCCAAGCAAGATTGTGATAAGTGCACCTTTCCACCATTTCCATCCATGCTTTTCATAATCTGGATTACTCTCAATTCCAACATTACATGCAGCAAAGAATTTAAAATTAGTGAGTAAGAAAGCCATAGAAATTACAACTCCAAGCACGCAAAACATTGCAAGAGCAACTAAAAATTCTTTCCAGCCATACACTAAATTTGTACTTGCAAGATTAGATGTAATTAAACTTTTATTTGAAGAATTGACCATAGAATTATTAAACCAATCAATAGCAACACTCATACCATGTGCATCATGTGTTGTTAATCTATGATTCGTTACAAGATATTCACAACGTCTTGCAGTTCCATCGCTCATATTTCCAAATGTCTTGTCCCATTCAGCATTATCTTTAGTAACTCCATTACCTTTACCATTAATTTCATTATTTAAAAATTCGACTCTAAGATTGGATTTTATTAAATCTTTGGTAACTGGAGTTGTTTCATAATCTCTAAAATAATTGAATTCATCATATTTTGCGGTCAATAGTAATACATTGCTGAATGTTATTTCACTATGTTCGCTATATGCATTTTTAGAAAACAATTCGCCACATTGAAGAACTGTTGCTTTAGGTTGAGGATAATGTCCTTTGCCCTCGATTTCAAATCCACCACTATAAGCAGCGGCAACACTCCAAGAAGCCCAAGTGCCCATTGAGTGACCAGTAATTCCCATATAATTTGCATCTACAAATGGAAGAGAAGCAAGATAACTATATGCAGCGACCCCACCCATAGAAGAATCTTTTATAGAATTAGCACTTTCTTTATCAACCCCTAAATAATTTTTATTTTCGTCAAAAACACCATCTTTAGAATACATATCATTAAAAAATGATAAGGCAGAAAAGTTCATTAAAACTTTGTATCTAGTTTGTCCACCAATTTGAATAACATACTTTCCATTTTTCATAGTTCCAAAGGTGAAACTAGTTTTATGGTTAACATATCCTCTTTCAATCATTGAAAGTTCAGTTGCGCCATGACCATACTCATCTAGAGCTAAGCAAACGTATCCTCTACGAGCAAGTTCAACAGCATATCCTGCACTTGTTTCATGGTCGTTTTGGTAACCATGCAAAAGTAAAACGGCAGGTGCTTTACTATCTTCAGTAGCTGTTTTAGGACGATATAGTTTGTAAGTTAAAGCTTTTCCACTACTATCATCTTCAAAATGTCCCATACTAACTTCGACATTTCCAAAATCAGTTTGAATTCCATGAGCGACGCCCATGCAAACTGTTGCGGCAGCAATTAAAGAAGATAACCAAATTATTGGTTTGATTATTTTTTTCATAGCTATATGTAGCCTCCTACTTAGAATAATAACATTTTATTTTTTGGTAAAAAATAGCAAAATATAACCATGAAACATTTACTTTTAGCTTCAGACTCATTTAAAGGAACATTATCAAGTGTTGATATTGTTGAAATCGCAAAAGATTTAATAAATAAAGAATTTAAAAATTCATGGTCTTTAGATTATCAATATACTGCTGATGGAGGTGAAGGAACAATAGATTCGCTTAAAAATTTACTTGGTGGCACCATATATGAAATAAATACAGTCACAAGTGAGAATTATCCGATTACATCACCACTTCTTTTAATTAATAAAGACACTGTAGTGATTGAAGTCGCTAAAATTATTAGTCTTCCATTAGTTAAAAATTCAATTGATCCTTTAAAAAGAACAACTAAAGGAATTGGGATTTTAATTAACGAAGCAATCCGATTGAATGTCAAAAAAATATATATTGGACTTGGAGGAACTTCAACCAATGATTTAGGAATTGGTATGCTTCAAGAACTTGGAATAAATTTTAATATTGAACAAGAAATTAATATGTCAAATGCTTTGGATGCAAAATATATTAATTTAGACCAATTTGTTTTAAAGGATAAAAATATCGAATTTATTTGTTTAACGGATGTAACAAATCCATTATTAGGTGAAAATGGCGCAACATACACTTTTGGTCCACAAAAGGGATATCAAGATAATTTAGAATATTTAGAAAAAGTCTCAAAACATTTATGTAAATTATTCGAGAAAACAACAAATAAAAATTTAGAAAATATACCAGGATTAGGTGCTGCTGGAGGTTTAGCAGCTGCGTTTTATAATTTTATGAACGCAAAAATTATCTCTGGAATTGATGAGATCTTAAAAATATCAAATTTCAAAAAGAGAGCCTTGGATGCAGATATTGTCATTACTGGCGAAGGATCTTTTGACTCACAATCTTTAAATGGAAAAGTTTTATCAGGCATTTTAAGAAATGTAGAAAAAGAAAAATTGATAATAATTTGTGGTAAGAATAAAGTTTTTGAAACCAATTTAACAATCTATGAAACTTCAAAGGCAAATCAAGATTTTAATTATATAAAAGAACACGCTAGAGAATCTTATAAAAATACTTTAAGAGAAGTTCTATTAAAATATAAATAATTTAATTTTCTTATATCTATAAATATAGCTTTAATAAACATATGAAATTCTTTATAAAATAATAGTTTTATGATATAAATTATTGGAAACGAGGAAAAAAATTAAGTGGATTATAAAATAGAGGATTTTGCCGTTCATTTCGAAAATAATTCAATATTGCGAGGAATGGATTTATATAATAGTGGCGCAATTAAAGATGTTGACTTTAATGGCAATACAATCTTTTTTAAAGTTAAAGGCACAACAGATAATTACGAAACTTATATTTCTCTTGATGAAAACAACCACATTACGGATTATTCTTGCAATTGTCCACACTTTCTTTCTGGACATCTTTGCAAACATTTATATGCTAGCCTTTTAAAATTAAACAATATACTTGAATCAAACGCTAAGTCCAATGGTTTAGAACCATACAAGCAAGAAAACTACGAAAATAAAATTAAAACAAAAAAATCAAAAATAGATGATATTTCTAAAAAATCAAAATTTACAAAAAACGATTTAGACTTTTTTAAATCTCATTGCAATTTATATGATTCAAAAACAAATCCTACTTTTATGGCAGATTTTTTAGACGCCTATAATTTTGATTTGGACGACATAAATAAACTTTTTAATTTGCTACGAAAAGCAAATGCTATGTACGACTTTTTATCATATTTTGAAAGCACATCAAATATTGATTTTTTTAAGTCCCTTGATTTAACTTCTTTTCCAGTAAGCACAAACTTTAAAGGTATTCTTGCATTTTTTCTTAAACATTCAAATATGCTTCAATATTTACCTGATGAATCATTATTTCAACTATTTACAGGAAATAGAGTTCCTCAATTATCTGATAGAACTACACTATTTTTCCTTTGTTTGAATTTAAATCAAGGGCGTGCAATCGAGTGTTTTCTTAGAAACCCTTCAAATATCTTAAGTTTTTTCCAAGATTTAACACTACTAAATTATGTAAAAGAAAATATGAAAACTAGTGATGCACTTCAAGCTTTTAAATATAGAATTGAACATTATACATTAACAAGAATGGAAGCAGCATATCTTTACCCTCTTTTTAATGACAAACTTAAAGCAAAATACGATTCATTTTTTAAAACAACTTTTAGTGCTTATATTCATAGTTATTATTATGTATCTAATGCCGATTATGAAAGCGAATATCAAGTTGGTTTACCTTTAAATCGTGATTTTTATCACTTATTAGTGAATCAAACAACAAAAACTCTCACCAGTTATGACTTAAGAGTTATGTATTATTTAAAAGACTCACTATTTAAAGGAGAAAATAGACTTATTTTTGCAAAACGTTTTAGACAACTTGCGATGAGTGCATTTCGTTCACAAAGACCAGATTATATAAAAATATATTGTTCTTTAAGCATTTTATTAGAATTTGGCGATAAAATTAGTACTTTCGATGATCTTAAATATAAAGCAATGTCGTGTTTTTCTAACATGTTTGGAAGATATAGCAATATGAATATAGAAACATACGAATTATTTTGTGAGTTAGGGAAAAAATATGGATTAGATGAAGTAAATCTCATTCATGAATATAATTTAGAGGCTTAGTATATGTATCTTTCAAGAATTGATATAAGTAAAATAAAAAGAAATGATTCGGATATCCTTAAACAATTTTATGAAGCCTTAGAAAGTAAGAAAATAAAAATTCGTTATTTTTATAATTCACTTTCTCATTCATTAGAATATTTTTTTGATGATAAAGTTTTTGGAACTTGTGTTTTTGTAGTAAATTCAGAAGGCGTAATAACTTTTAAAAATGCGAGCACAAACTTTCCTTCAATCTCTTTTATTAACACTTTCATTTTCTTTATGTATGAACACGAAAAAAATGCAAGTGAAGAGACTTTAAAAACCATCTATCCTGAATTATATGATGAAGAGATCATTAAAAAAGACATGACTCCTGAGCAAAGAGAGAATTACGATAAAACTAAAGAAAAATTTAAAGAATTATTGTCAACTTTAGATGCAGATAATAATGATGAGAATGTTATCGACAATATTCCTGAACATCTATTTTTTACATTAGAAATAGAAAATGATGAATATGATGATTTCTATTATAGAAATTCATTTAGTTATGATATTAAGGCCACTAGTCTTGAATTTAAACGCAAATATGCATTTAACAATTTGTTTGAACGTTTTATATTAAAAGGCTATCCAATTGATGAAAAATCAAAAAATATTTTAACTACTTTTTCGCCATTATATAAACAATCTAGTTATCATTACGATGAAAAAGAAAACAAATTTTTTAAGATGATTATTGGCCAAGGAATTAAAGCAATGATAACACAACAATCTAATAAATCATCCCAAATACCATTAACTTTTAATGATGAGGAATTCGATTTAGATGAGGAAATAAAACATATCGAAGTTTCTATTGATAAAGATGGCAATATCGTTTCTCCTTATCAAAGCAAAAATTATTCATTTTTCTTTGATTTTGAAATACCAAAAGAAATTGTTTATTTTGATGAGAAAAATCACCTAGCAACATATATAGTTTTAAACTCAGATGCTGAGAAAAAATTGCTTTTATTTAAATCTGAAAATCCACTATTTAACCCAAAATATTTCAAGAAAGAAATTTCACAATCTTTAGTTCCAACTG
>CAVGUA010000016.1:0-2512 GCA_963632335.1 Parabacteroides goldsteinii | reverse complement strand
ATGATAGACACCTGCATTATTTATTAAATATTTAGGATTATATTTCTTTAGGATAGGAATCGCTTTCTCAACTGAATTGAGATCAAATAAGTCTAGTTGCTCAATAAAAATTGAAGCTTTAGGAATTTGTTTAAGAATTTTATTTTTAAGATTGTTTGCTTTATTTATATCCCTAACAGCCATAACTACTTTTGCACCAGCATAAACTAAATAATAGGTAATATAGTAACCAATTGAACCGCTAGCTCCAGTAACAATCGCTACATCACCATCAAGTCTTTTAACATTTTTATTTATCCATTTATGATATATTTTCATTTTCCTTTAATTTCCTCATATCGTTGATCAATTTTATTAAAACTTTCAATAAAACACTTATAAAATCCTTTTGAATTTTTAGTTATATAAGGAAGTTTTAATTCATCGTTATTCTCAATATTTTTAAAATTATATTCCCCATTCACACGCCAATTATTGTATAAACCAATTTTTATTGCATCTTTAGGACAATAAAAACTACATCTCATGCACATTAAACATTTTCTTCCGAAAATATATTTACCATTATTGAATTTAATATTATGAACTGGGCAATTATCCATGCATTTATTACATTTAATGCATTTAGAATAATCAATTTTATAAAATAAAGAATTAACAGGACCACCTAATCTTTGTATTGCATAAAACTTGCTAATTAATTTTAAATAGATTGGTTCTTCAATCCTTGATTCTTCGTTGTTTTTTAAATCATACACAATAATATCTAGTTGTTTATTTAAATATTCTAAAATTTCTTTTACAAAAGTATCATCAAATCTAAAGCGAATATTATATGGCATAACAATATGATATTCGTTTTTAACTTCACATTTTTGCTTATTTAGAATACTTAAAATTACTCTACTAGAGGCATCATTATACTTTAAAGTTTCACCACTATTTTTATAAATAAAATATTTTTTAGAAGGTAGAAACTTTAATTTTTTTAAATACTTATTAAAGATATTAGGCGAATTAAAAGCATAAATAGGATATCCAAAACCTACCATATCATATTCTTTTAAATCAATAATTTTTGTATCTATATTTACCTCAACTGCATCGACAAAATATCCAGCTTTTATCAATCTAGTTTTTAAAGCGTTAGTTACATATCTAGTATTATATGTTCCAGTATAATAAATAAGTAAAACCTTCATAATTACTTCTTGTTGTTGCTCGATTTATTAGTTTCAGAAGTGGTCTTTTTGGCGCTACTACTATTCTTTTTCACATTTGAGCTACTAGATGTCGAAGATGATTTACTAAATGTCGAATTTGAATTATTGGTTGTAGATGATTTTGTTGAACCTGAGTTCGATTTATTAGTTTTCGAAGACGATTTTGAAGAATTCTTATTTGAAGTTTTCTTCTTTTTAGTTGAACCTTTTTTCTTTTTCTTATTTTTTGCACAAATTAAACTAATTATAAAAGAAAGTAAAACCAGAGCTGCAATCGCATAATATGGATAATATTTTTTATTTAATAAATCCTCATACCATTGAACTTCTTTTTTACTAGAATCATCTGGTTTTTCTGGTTCGGTAGGAGTATCAGGAGTACTTGGAACGTCAGGTGTATCAGGATTTGTTGATTGACCTACTTGACTTGGATTATCTTTAGATATTCCTGTATCAAATGTTTTAAAAGCTATATCCGCCCAACTTGGATAATCAATAAATGGATTTCGATTATTTTGCAAAACTGTATAAACTAAATTGTTTCTATGAATCTCATGATCATCAACAGGATCTAAAACATTCCATTCAAGTAAATCAGAAAGAATTCCATATTCACATGGATTATTCTCAGTTTCAGCAGCAGTTATTGTTGTTTTATTGGTATAAACATCAGTTGGCGTATCACTTAACTTTAAGGCGGGAGAATTATTTAATGTTGCATCATATGTATGATATCTTGCAGCCATATAAAAAATACTTCTAGCAATATCACCTTTATCTTTATCCATAGGTTCATAAACGGGGATTCCATCTTTATTATTTCCTAAATATCCGGTAATATTTCCGCTTATTGAAGATGTTATTTTAATTGCTGTTTCTTTATCTAAAACATTGCCATAAGGGTAATTATTATGCCCTTGTTGATTATTTTTAGCTTCGCCCATATGAAGGTTATGCATATCAGTAGCAGCTAAAGGTAAAAATGAATCATCAGTTTTGTTTCCAAAACCATATGATTTAGGAAAAACATGCTCACGGTTTACGTTATTTCCTGGTTTATTATCCTTAATAAATGTAAATGTTTCATCATATAAAGGTGCACAAATTACATTATCTCTTTTCCAATTTTGATTATTAATTTCATCATTAGTTAATGGATCTTTAACAAAATCTCTATCAAATAAAACATAATAATCCCAAGTGGTTCCGCCATTCTTTTTAGAAACTTCTTTTTGACCCGTTTTTAAAATAATTTCTAAAGATGATAAGAGTTCTTCACCACTTATTCC
>CAVGUA010000015.1:0-3065 GCA_963632335.1 Parabacteroides goldsteinii | reverse complement strand
TAATAGTGAGAACTTCAAATTAGAAAATGTAGAGTTTGTTACACTAGATGAACTATATAAATAATTTTTTATCAGTTTTTAAAATTTGATAAAATTTTTTACAATTTTTTCATATTGCAAAAACTTTTATCATATCGAAAATATTGTTTATTTTTTTGCTAATCTTTTCTTTTTAATATAGTGTCACTAAGAATAAAGGAGGTAAAAGTTATGTATTATTCTAGTGGTACTTATGAAGCATTTGTTAACCCAAGAAAAGTTAAAGATGCTGATAAAAAATCTGCTTACATTGTAGGCTCAGGTCTTGCTGGACTCTCAGCTGCCTTTTATCTTGTTAGGGATGCAAAAGTAAAAGGTGAAAATATTCATATTTTGGAAACTCTTCCTCGAGCAGGAGGTAGTTGTGATGGATATCATGATATTAATAAAGGTTACTATATGAGAGGTGGTAGAGAAATGGATAACCACTTTGAATGTATGTGGGATCTTTATAGATCTGTTCCATCGATTGAAAACAAAGGGATGACTGTTTTAGATGAATATTATTATTTAAATAAAGAAGATCCAAACTATTCATTATGTAGAGCAACAGTAAATAGAGGAGAAAACGCTGAAACTAAAAATTTATTTACTCTTGATAGAGAAGCTCAAAATGAACTTTTAAAACTCTACCTTACTCCAGAAAAAGATTTAGAGGATAAAAAGATTTCTGAATGTTTTGATGATCATTTCTGGAAGTCAAATTTCTGGCTTTATTGGCAAACAATGTTCGCTTTCCAAAAATGGAGTAGTGCTCTTGAGATGAAACGTTATATCCAAAGATATGTCCATCATATCGATGGTTTGCCAGATTTCAGTGCCTTAAGATTTACAAAATACAATCAATATGAATCAATGATTTTACCACTTGAGAAATATCTTGAAGAACATGGTGTAAAATTTGAATTCGATACTAAAGTTACTGATGTTAAAGTTAAAAAGATTGGTAATAAAAGAATTGCAACTCAGATGACTTATGAACAAGGTGGTAAAGAAATTGTTAAAGATTTAACTGCTGATGATCTACTTTTTGTCACTAATGGTTGTTGTACAGATGTTTCTCGTTATGGAGACAATAATACCGCACCAAATCTTGAAGGTCTTAAACCAAATGTTGGCGATGGTTGGTCACTTTGGGAAAAAATTGCTGCTCAAGATAGAGTATTTGGAAATCCAAAAGCATTTGCTTCTAATATCGAAGAAACTAACTGGATGTCAGCATCAGTCTTTACAAAAGATCCAGAAATCATCCAATTAATTAAAAATATTTGTAAGAGAGATCCATTAAGTGGAAAAGTTACAACTGGTGGTATTGTAACTGTTAAAGATTCATTTGAAAATTGGGGTCTTTCTTGGACAATCAATAGACAACCTCAATTTAGAGAACAAGAAAAAGGTTCAGTCATTGTTTGGTTATATTCATTATTTACAAATGTTGAAGGTAATTATGTTAAAAAACCAATGAGAGAGTGTACTGGTCAAGAAGTATGCAAAGAATGGTTATATCATATTGGTGCACCAATTTCTAAGATTGAAGAATTAAGCAAAAAATGTAATACAACAACATGTTTTATGCCATTTATTAATGCTTTCTTCCAACCAAGAAAGAATTCCGATAGACCAAAAGTTGTTCCAGAAGGTTGCGTAAATCTTGCTTTCCTTGGTCAATTTGCTGAAACTCCAAGAGATACAATCTTTACAACAGAATATTCAATTAGAACTGGTATGGAAGCTGTTTATACATTACTCGATGTTGAAAGAGCAGTTCCTGAAGTTTGGGGAAGTGTTTACGATATTAGAGAAATGTTAAGAGCTGCATATTATGCAATTGATAAGAAAAAGATTACTGAAATGGACTTATCATGGAGCGAAAAGATCGTTCTTAAGAAAGCCTTAGCCAAGATTAAAGATACTGATATCGAGACTTGGATTAAGGATTCAGGACTTTTATAAACTAGAATTAATAGTTAATTCTACTATTTAGCCATAGGCCTCATGCATTGATTTGCATGAGGCATTTTCATACTTGATTTTTATATGGTCATAAATGATTTTTATTTGATAATTAGATAATTTTTCACGAATTTAAATAAAATGATTTTTAAAATAATTTGTTTTTTGTTTAAATAAAGTGGAAGAGGAAATTTAGGTATGAAAAAAAATTGCATTAATTGCCCACGATAATAAAAAGAAAGAATTGATTGCATGGGCAAAAAAGAATAAAGAAAAATTATCAAAATTCGAGTTATGTGGAACTGGTACTACCGCAACAATGGTAGAAAAAGAGACTGGATTATCTGTTGAAAAATTCTTTTCAGGACCTTTAGGCGGCGATCTTCAGATTGGTGCAAAGGTTGCTGAAAAAGAGATCGATATTTTGATATTTATCTGGGATCCATTACAAGCTCAACCTCATGATCCTGATGTAAAAGCATTGTTAAGAATTGCTGCATTATATGATGCACCAATTGCAACAAATATTGCTACAGCTGATTGCATTTTAAATTCAATCACGGATGAATAATTTACGATTCGGCCAATAAAAAATCACTTATGAACGATAATTTTCATAAGTGATTTCTATTATTTAAGCTGTAATACTAATTTATATGAATGATCATCTTCGCTTGCAAGCAAAATATTCATTTCAGGAAGATATAGTTGGGCTTCTTCAAGAGGAGAAAGTAATCCTCTAGAATATGGATTAGCTCCGCCTTTATGATGGTTTTCTATTTCTTTTCTTGAAATATTATGAATAATTTCAAGTTTTCCATTTTTATTTAATGAATTTATTGCTTTATTTTTAAAAGCTTCTCTATTTAAAAAATGAGGATAAGCATTAAAAACTACAATATGATCAAATTTTTCATTAAAATCATAAGAAATAAAATCACCAACATAATAGTGAATATATGGATTATTTCTTTCTTTTTCTTTTGCTTTTTCTATCATTTTTGGTGCAATATCTAAGCCGACAATCTCACATTTAGATTTTTCTTCAAGTAGTGATGTAATTACTCCAGTTC
>CAVGUA010000014.1:0-3537 GCA_963632335.1 Parabacteroides goldsteinii | reverse complement strand
GGTTTGATGAAACCTTCGAAAGGAGAAATATTATTTAAAGGGAAAAATGTTTCTAAATTTAGCAAAAAAGAACTTAATAATTATTTAAAAAATGAAATTGGCATTATTTTTCAATCTTTTAATCTAATTAATGATATGACAGCTTTAGAAAATCTTGAATTAGCCGCAAAAATTAAAGATATAAAAGATAAAGAAATAATTAATGATTATCTTAAAAAATATAAGATAGATCATGTAAAAGACAAAAAAGTTTCGCTATTAAGCGGTGGTGAAAAACAAAGAATTTGTTTAATAAGAGCTTTACTAAATAATCCTGAAGTGATTTTTGCTGATGAACCAACAGGGAATTTAGACGAAGAAAATTCATATTTACTAATGAATGAGTTAAAAGAATTATCAAAATCAAGATTAATAATTGTTGTATCTCATAATAAAAAAATTGTTAATGAATTTAATGATGGATATTTAGATTTAACAAATGGTAAGCAATTATTTATAAAAGAAATGAATTCTCAAAAGTTTACTGATTCTAAACCAGCCAAAAAAAGAAAAAAGAAATCCTCATTTCTTGTGTTTATGCTAAATCATAATCTAAAAAAAGATTTGGCAAAAAATATAATCGGCACTTTTTCCTTAATTTTTAGTATTTGCGTTTGCTTTGTCTCTATGGGTTTTAATAGTGGAGTTAAAAATAATTCTTCTAACTTGCTAAAGCAATTTCAAAATAATAATTCATATAAAGTTTCAAAGATTCTTTATGAACAAGTAAATGATTCAAACCTAAAACTTCAAAAAACTGAAAAACCAGGTCTTGATCAAATAAACACCATCTATGATTCATATAAAAATGTTGATGTACATGATAGCGTTGATTATTTTTTTGGAAATGTTAAAGAAACAAGAATTGATAATGAACTTCAAGAAAATATTACATACATTCCGGTTAACAATATAAAAGCTTCTAAAACTGTATATGTTAATGACGTTTTTAATAATCAATATAAAGAAAAGCATAATGGAGAAAGTCTACTTTATAAAACAATGAAGCTTCATTTAAATAGAAATTATTTATTCAAAAATACTCTTGGAGTAGGAAGTAATTTAATTTCTGAAGATTTCATAATGTACATTGAATTGCGTGTAGAAAAAATTAAAGAAGAATTTAGTTATTTAAATTATCCAAAAGTATATTTTTCTATCGATTATTTTGAAACGATTTTAAATAACCAAATTTGCAAAAATATTTTAAAAGAAACAGGAAAAAAATATACATATTTGAGTTTGTTAAAAGATGCAAGTAAAACAAGTGAATTAGCAAATTATTCATATCAAGTATTTTTAGATTCATTTGATGATTGCTTAGATTTTAATGAGAAAATTGAACTTTATGATAAATACAAAATTATTAACGATCCTCTTGTGACAGTTGAGTCATTTAAAGAGTTATCTTCTTCTCTTTATGATGGGTTTATTTTCTTTATCTTTATAGTTATTGCTTCATCTATTGCATTAATTTCATTCTTATCCTACTCGACGTATGTTTTTAACAAGAAACAATCTGCCATATTAACAATCCTTGGTGCTGAAAATGATGATATTTGCATGGTTTATATAATTGAACAAATTCTTATTGGCTTTATTAGCTTATTGTTTTCATTTTTATTAATGCCTCTCGTTCAAAAAGTTCTAAATTCAATCATTGAGTCAAAAACAAGATTTATGAATTTAATAGATATACCGACAGACTTTAATACAAAATTTTTGATTGGTGCTATTTTGATAGCATTAATCTTTATATTTGTTTGCCTGCCATTAATCATTTCCAAAAATAATGAAATTTATAAGGAGTTAAAAGAAGAATGAAATTTGAAATTAGAAATCTTAGTAAAACCTATGGAGATAGGAAAATTTTAGATAATATAAATTATAAATTTGAAGATTATAGTTTTTATTCTATTGTTGGGGAATCTGGATGTGGAAAGACTACACTTTTAAATATTTTATCGTTAATTACGGAACCAGATTCTAATAGCGAAATACTCTTTGATTCAATAAATTATTTAAATAAAAAAGAAGAAGAAAAAAGAGCTTTCAGACTATCAAATATAGGATATATTTTTCAATCTTTTAATCTTTTTGAAAATGATACTGTTTCTAATAATATTGCTTTGGTTATAGATTCTATTTCTCATTATTCTAATGACATGAAGAAAAGAAAAATTAGAGAAGTTTTAAAACAAGTGGATATATTAAATTTAGAGAATAAATTTGTAAAAGACTTGAGTGGCGGAGAGAAGCAAAGAGTTGCAATTGCTCGTGCCCTTGTAATTAATCCAAGAATTATTTTTGCTGACGAACCTACTGGATCTTTAGATACAGTAAATAGCGATTTAATTTTTAGTCTATTAAGAAAAATAAGCGCGAATTGCATAGTTATTTGCGTTACTCATGATGAAGAACTTGCTCAAAAATACAGTAATTTTATTTTAAGAATAGAAAATAAAACAATTAATGAGGAGGTTTGTTTTAAAGCAGAAGGAAAGAAAACATCTAGTTTATTGATGATTGAAAGGAAAAAGAAAGAAAAAGGAAGATTGAGCGATAAATTCATTTATCGTCATTTAATTAATAAATTTAAAGCAAAAAAAGTTAGAACTTTTATATCGATGTTTTTTCTTGTTCTATCATTGTTTTCTATTGGATTAGGTACATTTTTAAAAAATGGGATTGGCGACTCATTAAAAAAATCTTTTTCTTCAATAATAAATGAGAACACACTAGTTTTAAGTAAAAAGAATTCAAATACTGGAGTTATTGATTATTTTTCATCAAACAAAAATGACATTTTAAATTTAGAAAAGGATTATTCTGGAGATATTGAGTATTGTGGTTGCACATATTTAGTTAATTTTGAAATGCATTTTAAAGATAGAAATTATGTGACTAATATATCAAGGCCTACTCTACAACAATTAGAAGGCTATAATGCTAGGAGTTTTAATGAGTTTAAATATGTTAAGGATTTTACAAAAATAGAAGAAATATATCCAAGAATTGATAATAAATTATCAAATGACGAACTTGTTTTATCTATGAATCATCCAACTATGATCAATATTTGTAAGCATTTGCAAATTGAGAGAACATTTGAAAGTCTTGGGAAATATATTAATACAGGAAAGTTTAAAATAAACATTGATTTAGAAAATAAAGATTGGGGGTATGACGATAATTTAAGTTTTAGGGTTAAGGCCATAGTTCCATCGACTGAGTCAATGGTTTTGCATAATAATAATTTCTTTAATGAGTGGTTCTTTGAAGAAAAATTAAGATTCCCTTCTTCTTTAAATATAAAGAAAAATGAAGAATATCCATGGACAATGAAGAAGATTTATTATTTTAAAACTAAAAAATTCCAATCTTCACTTCTAAATAAATTATCTGAAGATCAAAATTATCAAAATTATATTTTTGATAGCGATAATTATAACTATTCACCAAAAACTTGTACACTTAATGAGCCATGCTATACAAATA
>CAVGUA010000013.1:0-3522 GCA_963632335.1 Parabacteroides goldsteinii | reverse complement strand
GGTTTTGGCAGTGGATTTAAAGAAAAATATCAAAAATATGTTGATCAAAAATCTTTAAAAGATACTTCCGTTATTGGACTTGCTAAGAAAATTAAGAATTTATTTAATGATGGTTTTGAATATTCAGCAGAAAATATTGCAGCATCAAAAAGAGAAGATCCAATTTACTCATTCTTGACCGAAACAAAGATTGGAAAATGTGATTATTTTGCTGGTGCAGCAACGATTTTCTATCGATTGAATGGGTTCCCTGCAAGAATGATTGGTGGTTGGTCTATCCCTGTTTCTAGTAGCGATGTAGGAAGAACATTAGATGTTAAAATGAAACAAGCCCATGCTATAGCGCAAGTTTATTTAAACGGCAAAGGCTGGGTTAGTTTTGATTTTACAATTGGTGGAGCTGGTGGAGGAGCAGGTTCTGATGAAACATCAAGCGAAATCGATCTTAGTAAGTATGATTTAGTTATCACAACAGAATCACAGTTTAAAGTTTTTGATGATGAACCTTTAAAAGGTAAAGAAGCAACGTTAAGTGGAAACCTTAAAGATGGTCATAAATTCTATTCTTTTAATACTTCTTCAATTACTAGGGCTGGATCAATGGAAAATAGAGCAAACTACGCGATTTTAGATGGAAATGGCAATGATGTTTCTAGTCAATATTCAATATATGAGAATTTTGGTTATTTAGTTATAAACAAACGCCAAGCGATAGGAAAGACTATATCAAAAAGAATTCCTTATGACGGGAAGGAACATATTGCTGAATTGGAATTAATAGGTTTAATTGATGGATTTAGTTATTCATTTAATCCTTCTTCTTTCATTGAAAAAGGAACTTATGATGCAGTTGCTACTATTGCTGAGATTGTTAAATTTTTAGATCAAGACAAAACGTGGCAAGGAGAAATTATAAATTATAGGGATTGTTTTGATGTTGAATATGATTATGGAGTAATCACAATTTATTAAATAGGAGAGCGAAATGAAAAAAAGGCAGAACACGATTATTATTTTATCAATTTTGCTTCTAAGTATTGGAGCACTAGTTTTTTCTTGTCTTAATGCTTTTAGTATTGTTCGATTCTTTAAAACTGCAATCACATTATCAATCAAAAATAATGAATACACCTATAATGATGAAGTTTTAGAAACATTAAATTATGAAGTTAAAAGCGGTTCTTTAGTAAATGGTGATGAAATATATTTTATTTTTAATGAAGAAATAAAAGATGTTGGAACTTATGATAGAAATTCATTTACCTACAATATTTATGATAAAAATCATAACAATGTAACTTCTTCTTATGACATTATTGAAGAATTTGAAAACATAGTCATAAATAAAAGAGAAATAACTATCGAAACTAAATCAAAAAGTTTTTATAAAACAACGGACAACAAATTAGAAAGTGTATCTGTTTTAAGTGGATCTTTATGTAATGGTCATTATATTAGAACATCTGGCTTTGAAACTTTTTCAAATGATGGAATGTATAAAAATACCGGTTCAGTCAACATTTATAATAGTAATAATGAAGATGTTTCTAAAAATTATAAGATTAATTATAAATATGGAATCGTTTATGTTTATGGAAATAATGATGAAATTATTGATGGTGGTGGCAATGATAAAGAAACCCTCGATGAACAAGATGAAGACGGAAGTGCTAATGGTACTGTCGATTTTGGAAGTGATGGTGAACCTGAAGTCATTTTGAGATATAAACCATCTTCAAATAACCAAGGGAACTTAATGTTTGCTTCTCCTACTTTATATGGATATTATAATAAAAATAAATTTGAATTAGCAAAGAAATATTCTAATAATAACGGAATAGAAACATATGGATTTATTCAAGAATTATTAAAACAAAGTGGCAATTACAAAGTTCTTAATGGTGAACTTGAATATTTAGGAGTTCCTTCAAGACAATACGATTATGTTGAGTCTTATCCTGTTTTTCAAAATAAACAAAATAATGACACATATTTTATAGAATCAAATTTAAAAGATAAAACAATAAAAACACAATTTTTAGATTTTGATTATTATAAAGACCATGCTTTAATCGACAATATTTCCTTCAGCGATTCAAAATATGCATCAGAAGAAAGTAAATATTATTCATTTGTTTGTTCCCAATATTTAGGGGTTGATTATTCAACAAAAAATGGCGTCATTTCTTTTTGCGACAAATATAATATTTGGCAAAGCAATTCTATATTTGAAATTGCACAAAAATTAATGACCGCTTATAAAAATGATTTTGTTTATTCTTTAAATGGGGTTACTTCTTTAGCTGCAGATAATCCAATTTTAGATTTTTTAAACAATACAAAAGTTGGTAGGTGCCAAAATTTTGCTGAAGCAGCTGTAGTTATTTTTAGAGTTTTTGGATATCCTGCAAGACCAATTATTGGTTATGCGATTAGTGGTGCAAATGTCGCAAATAAAAGCGTTTATGCTACAACAAATGAAAAACATGAAAGAGCCCAAGTTTATGTTAAAGGAAAAGGCTGGGTAACTTTTGAATTTACTGTTGCTCCTCAATATGAAGAAGGTGGTGGAAACATTGCTGAAAAAGAGGAAGAAGATTATTCTGAATATGATTTTGTTATTAAAGGAAAAGATCACGAAATAACTTATGATGGCAAAGAACATGAATTCGAAGATTATGAAATATTAAAGCAAACAAAAGGTGATTTTAATTTTTGGGTTAATTGTCAATATAGAAGTAGATTTGTGCAAGCTGGAACATACAGTAACAATTTTGTTTGTTGTATTCAAAAAAGTGTTAATGGTAAATGTATTAATTTGAATAACCAGTATAAAATTTTATCGATTGATGGTGAAATTCAAATAAATAAAAAGAATCTTAAAATAAGTGATTGGGGTCATCATGGGCAACAATTTGGTACATTATCTAAAACCATTAACGTATCTATGGACCATAATCTACTTAACGATTTAGTCGATGGTGACGTTATTAAGTCATTTAGGATTTTAAATTATGATGAGATGAAGTCTCCAGGAACTTATAATGCAATGGTTGTACCAGAAGTTATTTATAATACTATTTTAGGAATAGATGTAACTAGTTCCTATGAGTTTCAACCATATAAATTAACTCTTATTTTGATTTAGTCTTAGTATGTTTTTTTAATCTATTTTAAGCAACCTCAACATTAATTAACAATTTAACTTTACTTTTGTAAATTAGGGCTTCCTTTAAAAGGAAATGAAGATATTGATAATTTTAGAATGTATTATTCAGATACTAGTTTACTTATAGCTTCATTAGATGAAGAAACCCAAAAAGATTTTCGGTTAAAAAATAATTTTTATATTTATAATGGTGCAATTTATGAATCAATTATTGCAAGTGAATTAAAAAAACAAGGATACGATCTTTACTTTTATCGAAGCAAAGATTCATTAATTGAATTAGATTTCTTAATTAGATATAAAGATGAAATAATTCCTATTGAAGTTAAAGCAAAAAATGGTCGAACAGTTTC
>CAVGUA010000012.1:0-10945 GCA_963632335.1 Parabacteroides goldsteinii | reverse complement strand
GTGTTGTTGATTTTATTGATGTAACACCATTAATTAAAGGCTTTGGAATTTTTAATTTTGCTGATAGTTGTCTTTGCGTTGGAATTGCAATGCTATTAGTTTATGAGATTGTTTTAATGTTTAAAGACAAAAAAGACGAAAATAAGAAAGAAGAAAAGAAGTAATGATTAAGACTTATAAGGTCGAACAAGAACATCACGATTTAAGAATTGATAGGTATCTAGCTTTGATAGAACCTAAATTTTCACGTATGCATTTTAACAACCTTATAAAAGAAGGTAATGTAACCGTTAATGAAAAAGTTGTCTCTCCATCTTATAAAATAAAATCCATGGATGAAATTGTTGTAAATTTTGTCGAAGAAGAATTTGATCCTAATGAAATTAAACCATATAAATTTGACTTAGATATTATTTATGAAGATGAAGATATAATTGTAATTAATAAACCAAAAGGATTAGTGGTGCATCCAGGAGATGGACATCACGATGATACATTAGTTAATGCTTTAGTTTATGCTAATAAAGAATTATCAAATGTAAATGGATTAGAGCGTGTAGGAATTGTTCATAGAATTGATAAAGATACAAGCGGATTACTTTTGGTATGCAAAAATAATTATGCTCATATGTTCATTGCTGAACAATTGCAAAATCATTCGATGCATCGAGAATATTATGCTTTAGTAATGGGTCGAATTGAAGAAGATAATGGCAAAATTAACGCACCTATAGCTAGAGATAAGACAAATAGGATGAAGATGTGCGTAGACCCTATAAATGGTAGGGAAGCAGTTACACATTTTACTGTTCTTAAAAGATTTGAAAAATATACTTTAATAGACTGCAAACTTGAAACTGGAAGAACCCATCAAATTAGAGTTCATATGGAGTATATTAAACACCCAGTTGTTGGTGATCCATTATACGGAAAAAATAATTGCGGAATTTATAACAATGGACAATTATTGCATGCTTATAAACTAACGTTTGTTCACCCAACAACAAAAAAAGAGATGACTTTTGAGGCACCTCTTCCTAATTACTTTACCGAAATATTATCAGTTATCAAATAAATCAATTTTCGTGATTTCTTTTGATGATATTTACAAATTCTCAAGAAGAAACAAGAGATTTATATAAATACTTATGCGGTCAAAAATATAAGTGTGGTATTTTAAGCGGTGAACTTCAAGCAAGAGAAAGAAAATCTATGCTTAGAAGAATAAAGAATGATGAATTCGAAATAATTGTTTGTACTGATATAGCCAGCAGAGGACTTGATATACCTAATGTAACAGACATTTTATCTACAAATTTACCTAATAACATTGAATATTATTATCATAGAGCTGGTAGATGCGGAAGAAATTATAAAACAGGTAATTCATATATATTGTATGATGCAGATCATCTTAAAAATGTTCAAAAATTGCTTGATTCTGGCCTTGAATTTAAATATTTAAAATTTGGTGATGATAGTTTAATTGAAGATAAACCATTGACTAAAGACCAATTCAAAAGAAAAAAGAAAACAAATGATGCGCTTAACAAAGATATTAAAAAAGCAATTCACGAAGCAAAAAGCGAAGGTGTCAAACCTGGTTATAAAAGAAAAGTAAGACTAGCTGTAGAAAAAGTCAAAAAAAGACATAAAAGAGATGTTATTAAAAAAGATATACGTAGACAAATGACAGAACGATATAAAGCAGAAGGAAAAAAAGATAGATGAGCAAAGATATTTTTATTGGATCATATGTCGGAATGAGCGGACCTGGTTATTTTAAAGAAACAGTTGAGACTGTTCTTAAATATGGCGAAAACACTTTTATGTTTTATACTGGGGCTCCACAAAATTCAAAAAGAGTGCCATTAGAAAAATGCAAAATTGATGAAGGAAACAAACTTATTCAAAATTCTAAAATAGATATTTCTAAAGTAGTTGTGCATGCTCCATATATAATTAACCTTGCAAATTTAGATCCATCAAAACATGATTTTAGTGTCAAGTTATTGATTGAAGAACTTAAAAGAACTGAAAAATTTGGATGCAGTGTTTTAGTTTTACATCCTGGATCTACTTTAGGTTTAGACTATGATAAATCAATTGATGCATTAGTTTCTGGTTTAGATGAAAGTTTAAGTGCAGCCAATAATAATGTAATGATTGCATTAGAAACTATGGCTGGAAAAGGAAACGAGATTGGAAGATCATTTGAAGAATTAGAAAAAATAATAAATAAGTCAAAATTTAGTAATAAATTAGGAGTTTGTTTTGATACTTGTCACGTCAATGATGCGGGATATGATTTAAAAAATGTCGATGACTTATTAAGCAAATTTGATGAAATAATTGGATTAGAAAAATTAAAAGTCATTCATTTAAATGATAGTAAAAACGAAGTGGGTTCGCATAAAGATAGACATGAAAATATAGGTTTTGGGACAATTGGCTTTGAAACATTATTAAAGTATGTGTTTCATGAAAAATTAACTGATGTTCCTAAAATTCTTGAAACGCCATTTGTTAATGGAAATCCTCCATACAAAAAAGAAATAAGCATGATTAAATCGAAAGAATTCGATAAAAATATATTTAAAGAATTATAAAGAATCTATTTCTTTAAATAATTCATTAAGCACGTTATTTTGGTCAACGATTTTTATTTGTTGGCCTTTTTTAAAGATTATAAATGTTGAATTCGCTCCAGCAATTCCAATATCAGCACTTTTGCCTTCGCCAACGCCATTAACAATGCATCCCATAATAGCAACAGTTATAAATTTTTTATGTTTAAGACAATAGTTTAAAACTTTTTGGGCATATTTTTTTGTATCACTAACTTTACATCGACCACAAGTTGGACAAGATATAATAGTAGGGTATTCATCATATAAATTTAAATCATGTAATAATCTTTTGCATGTATTAATTTCTTTAACTGGATTATGAGTTAAAGAAATTCTTATAGTGTTACCAATTCCATCTAATAAAATTGGCGAAAGTGAAGATACAGAACGTATTATGCCGATATCATCAAAACCAGATTCAGTTACTCCAATGTGCAATGGATAATTCGATTTAGATGCAAAAATTCTATTTACTTTAATTGTTGTCAAAGGATTAGAGCTTTTTAAACTAATTATTAATTTATTGAAACCATTTTTTTCGAAAAAATCGATATATTCTAATGCAAGATTTACTATTTTTTCCGATTCATCGATATTTGAATTATTTTGAGGAATTGATCCAGAATTAACACCAATTCTAATGATAGTATCAGTATTTTTAGCTTTTTCAATAATTTTAATGAGGTCGTCTTTATTTTTGATGTTGCCTGGATTTATTCGAATTTTATCAACTCCATTATCCATACATTTTAAAGCTAATTTATAGTCAAAATGAATATCGGCAACAATTGGAATATGTATATGTTTTTTTATTTCTTTAATAGCATTTGCATCATCATCATCCAAAACACTTACTCGCATTAAATCGGCACCATTTTTTTCACATTTTTTTATTTCTTTAATAACATTTGAAATATCGCTTGTTTTAAAAGTTGACATTGATTGAATTAAAACTTTATTTGTGCCACCAAATGAAAGGTTTTTATTTTTAATAACTTTTGTTTGCTCTCTTGTATACATATTAGAAATTATATATGAATAGTCTATTATTTTATAGATTTTTTGCTCATTTTATGATATATTCATAAGGCGAATAAAAGAAAGGAAGTTTTTATTATGGCAAGAGATAGTTTTTTATTAAAATGTTCAGTTTGCGGTGAAGAGAATTATCTTGACAGCAAAAACAAGAAAAATAATCCAGATAGAGTCGAGAAAAAGAAATATTGCCCACGTTGCAAGAAGATGACCCTTCATAAAGAAAAGAAGAAGTAAAGAATAGATGGTTAAAACTTTTAGATACGAAAACGACACAAATGAATTTAGTGCGAATACATATGTTGTTGGCGAACCAAACAAAAATTTTGTTGTAGTTGATCTTGGTTCAACAACTGATCATGTACTCAAGTATGTAAAAGAAAATTTTAAAAGTTGCAAAGGTATTTTACTTACTCATGGTCATTGGGATCATATGAGAGGAATACCTAAGTTCTTGGATGCATATCCTAATACAACTATTTTCATTGATGCACTTGATAGCGAATGTTTAATTGATAATAGATTGAATTGTTCAAGATTGATGGGTGAAAATGGAATAATTAATATTGAACCTTATCGATTAGAAGATGAAGATGAAATTAATTTTGGAGATGGGTTAGTTTTTAAAGTTATTGAAACTCCATTTCATACTTTAGGAAGTGTATGTTATTTATGCAACAAAGAGAATGCATTATTTACCGGTGATACTTTATTTAAAGGCGATATAGGTCGAAGTGATTTACCTCATAGTGCAAGAAGGATGCAAGAAGCATCATTAGAAAAAATTAAAAAGCTTGATCCAAAGCTAAAAATTTATCCAGGACATGGAAATGAAACAACTTTGGAAAAAGAATTAAAAGAAAACAAATATTTATAAAGGAGAGGAAAATGAACGTTACTGAATTAAGACCAGGAAATTATTTCATTGATGATAATAAGTTATTATTAGTAATTGATATTTTACTTAATAAAACAGCAATGAGAAAAATGGTTGCCAAAATTAAAGTTAAAGATGTTAGAACTGGTGCTATTACCGAAATGTCTGCAAATAGTGGTTATCAAGTTGAAACTGTTAGATTAGACAAGAAAAAAATGAGTTATTTATATGATGATGGAAGCTTTTTAGTTTTCATGGATCAAGAAACTTATGAACAAGTTAATATTGAAAAGAAAAGACTTGAATGGGAAATTCATTTTTTAAAACCAAATCAAGAAATTGAAGTTGTTTCTTACGAAGATGAAATTTTAGGTATTAATTTACCAGCAAAAGTTGAATTACTCATTACTCATTGCGAACCAGCGGTTAGAGGCGATACAGTTAATAAAGCAACAAAAGATGCAACTGTTGAAACTGGCTGGAAAATTAGAGTTCCATTATTTATTGAAGAAGGCGAAACTGTTTTAGTTAGAACCGATAATGGTGAATATGATGGTAGAGCTTCCGGATCAAGCAAATAGAAGGTGTTAATTATGACAATTGAAGTTGGCTTATTTATACTTTATTTAGCATTAGCTTTAATTGCTGGATTAGTTATTGGATATTTCGTAACAAGATATTTATTTAAAAAACAAATGGAAAAGAATCCTCCAATCAACGAAAAGATGATTAGAGCAATGTTCATGCAAATGGGAAGAAAACCAAGTGAAGCTCAAATTAGAGCTGTCATGAATAGCATGAATAATCAAAAGTAATAAAAATATTAACCGCTCCTAGAAATGGAGCGGTTTTAATTTGTGTTTTTAAAAACTCCATTTTAAGAACGTTTAGTAGTTGCAGTGGACCAACTAATCAAGAAACGTTCTTTTTTAATGGGGATTAGAAAATATTCCTGAATTGGCAATTAAGATACATGCATTTTAAAAGGAAAATAATTAATGTGCAGAAGTAGTAGTGTAATAACTAAAAAATTTCGTAACATAAATTTTGTCAATGAAAAACGCGATAACCATCGAATAAATTTTGATTTGTGGATAAAAAAATTGAGTTATTCACAATACTATTTTTCTACTAATTATCTACTACTGAGTCTTGAAAACCATTGACTAAAAATTGAAAAAATAAAAAACTCGATTTTAAGAACGTTTTTGGATTTGATACGATTAATTACACATTAAATAGTCTTAAAATCGAGTATAACAAAAAAAGCACAAATTATTGTGCTTTTTCATCTTTATCTTTTAACCAATAAGCATTTGGTTCCGTTCCTTCTTTAATTCTCTTAATGTTTGGCTTATGTTTAAATGTCAGCAATAAGAAACTTAATGTAATAAATATTGGAAAATATATACACATTTCTGGACCAAACCCGAAATACATAATCCAATTAGTAACTTCAGGACCAAATATTAAGTAAATTACATACATGATCCATGCAACAACTGTAAATGTACTTGTAGTAACTAATGATGCAATACTAACTTTTTTCTTAATCTTTATCATTGGGAAGAAAGTTAATGATACTGTAACAAATCCAACCCAGGATGAAGCAATCGCAAATCCCATATATGAACTAACAGCTTTTCCGCCACTAAATTTAATGAATAAACTGTAACAATGACCAATAACTCCTGCAAATGGTGTTATCCAATATGCTAATTGGAGTAGCGTATTTCCTCGACCAAATGCATTAAATTCTTCTGAATAGTAGAGTAATTCTTTGAAAAATTCTACTCTAGTAAATAAGAAGTATGTTATTGCAAATGGGATAGCAACTTTTAACATATCAAGAATTATAACAATTACGCCAATTTTTAATCCGAATATTCTCCCTGCATTAGTTCCACCAGCATTTTTACTACCTTCATTTCGCGGGTCTCGTTTGAAGAAAACTTTTCCAATTATAACTGCGTTCGGAATTGAACCGAATAAATACCCAAATAGGACGCTTAACAAAATTGTTAAGACACAATAAAATATTTGCATGAAAGTATTTTAGTATAAATGACTTATTAATTCTAGAAATAAAGGATTCTTTTATGTATAATTTAAAAGTTATTGAGGGAAAATAAATGTGTCCAATTGATGATTATAATGCGAATAGTATTGAACTTTTATCAGGTTTAGAAGGTGTTAGAAAAAGACCTGGAATGTATATAGGCAGTACAAATAGTACTGGTTTACACCATTTAGTGTGGGAAATTGTAGATAATGCCGTTGATGAAGCTCTTAATGGTTTTGGTGATAAAGTTACAGTTACTATTCATAAAGATGGTAGTTTAACTGTTCAAGATGAAGGTAGAGGTATACCTTGCGATGTAAATAAACAAACAGGGGTTCCTGCTGTTCAACTCATTTTTACGACATTACATAGTGGTGGAAAATTTAATGATCATGCCTATAAATCAAGTGCTGGTCTTCATGGCGTTGGTAGCTCCGTTACTAATGCATTATCTTTATTTTGTGATGTCACTGTAAATTATAAAGGAACACAATATCATATTCGTTTTCATAATGGCGGAGAAGTTGAAACACCTTTAGAAGTTATTGGAAAGACTTTAAAGCATGGTACAGCCATTACTTTTAAACCTGATCCATCAATTTTTTCAACAACAGAATTTAAATGGGATACAATTGCATCTCATCTTCAAGAAGAAGCTTTTTTATTAAAAAAAGTTAAATTTATATTGGTTGATGAAAGAATTAAAAAGACTGAAGAATTCTATTATGAAAATGGTTTAAAAGAATATATTGATGTGTTAAATCAAAACAAAGAGAAAATAGATGATACGATTGATTTTGAAGATACAGTCGATGAAATTCATGTAGAAATAGCAATGCAATATTGCAAAAATGACTATAATGAATCAATCTTTAGTTATGTAAATAATGTTAGAACTAGAGAAGGCGGCACACACGAATCTGGTTTTAGAATGGGTTTAACAAAAGCGGTTAACGATTATATTGAAAAAAATAATTTAAGTAAAAGCAAGGAAAAACTCGAAGGTAGTGATATTCGTGAAGGTTTAACAGCAATCATTTCTTTAAGATTACCAGAATCAATACTTGAATTTGAAGGTCAAACAAAAGGGAAATTAGGAACTCAATTAGCTCAAAGTGTTGTATCAAATTTGGTATATACACAATTTTCTTATTATTTGAATGAAAATAAAGATTTTACTGTTAATTTTGTTAATAAATGTTTTGCTTCTCAAAATGCTCGATTGGCTGCAAGAAAAGCCAAGAATGAAGCGAGATCAACAACTAAGAAATCGAAAGAAGCAGTTCTTGTAAGTGATAAACTTACTCCTTGTTCAAGCAAAGATTATAAATATAATGAACTTTTTATTGTTGAAGGAAATTCTGCAGGTGGTAATGCTAAAAAAGGTAGAAATCCAAAGCACCAAGCAATACTTCCATTAAGAGGAAAACCTTTAAATACATATGGTTTAACTCTTGATAAAATTTTAAAAAACGAGGAAATATCGACAATTATTAACACAATTGGTGCAGGATTTGGTCAATCTTTTGATGTTGAAGATAGTCATTATGGAAAAATTATTATTATGACTGATGCAGATACTGATGGTGCACATATTCAAACATTATTATTAACTTTCTTTTATTTATATATGAAAAGCTTAATAACGAGTGGAATGGTATATGTTGCAGTTCCTCCTTTATATCGTGTATTTAAAGAAGATCAAAAAGGCAATGTTAAAATTGAAAAATATGCATGGAACGATGTAGATTTAGAGGAAGCTAAAAAAGTAGTGGGTCAAGGATATAAAATTTCAAGATATAAAGGTTTAGGTGAGATGAATTCTGATCAATTAAGTTCAACAACTATGAATCCTGAACATAGATTGCTTTTAAGAATTTCTATTGAAGATCCTCTTTTAGTAGAAAAGAAAGTTAATGTCTTAATGGGTAATAACCCAGATTTACGTAAAGAATGGATTATTGAACATATTAATTTTGAAGAAGTTGATACATTTATAAAGGAGGTTAAAAAATAATGGCTAAAAAAGTAAAAGAAGAACCTTCTTTTGTTGAAAATATTAGTGTTGAGCCAATGGACACTGTTATGGACTCTAGAAGTGCCACATATGCTAAAGAAGTTATTCAAGATCGTGCCATTCCAGATCTTAGAGATGGATTAAAACCAGTTCAAAGAAGAATTTTATATTCGATGTATAGAAATGGAAATACTTTCGATAAACAAACAAGAAAATGCGCTGGTATCGTAGGAAATGTCATGGGATTTTATCATCCTCATGGTGATTCTTCGATTTATGAAGCTTTAGTTAGAATGTCTCAAGATTGGAAAATGAGACAACCTTTAATTCATTTCCAAGGAAATAATGGTTCAATTGATGATGATCCAGCGGCTGCGTATCGTTATACAGAAGCAAAATTAAATGAATTTTCTGTTGAGGAAATGCTTGGTGAAATTGATAAAAATACCGTCGATATGACATTAAATTTTGACGATACTTTATTTGAACCAATTGTTTTACCAGCAAGATTTCCAAACTTATTTGTAAATGGAGCTAGTGGTATTGCTTTTGCTATTGCAACTGAAATTCCTCCTCATAATTTAATTGAAATGTGTGAAGCAGCAATTTATAGATTAAATCATCCAAATTGTAGTTTAGATGATATTTTAGAGATTGTTAAAGGCCCAGATTTTCCTACTGGAGGAATTATTTATAAATCATCAGGTTTAAGAGATATTTATTCGACTGGTAGAGGGAAAATTGAATTAACGAGCAAAGTAGACATTGATACTTCTGATAAAAACGTGAATAGATTAATTATTCATGATGTTCCTTTTGGAGTTGTCAAAATTAATCTTGTTTATTCAATTGATAAAATTAAAAAATCTAAAGAGATTGATGGAATATTAGATGTTATTGATGAAACGGCTGGTGATGATGTAAAAATAGTTGTCGACTTAAAAAAAGAAATAGATCCAAAAGTAGTCTTAAACTATTTAAAAAGTAAAACGCAATTAAAAATTTCATATAGTGCAAATATGGTTGCAATCGACCAAAAAACTCCTAAATTTCTACCAATATTAAACTATTTAGATGATTTTTTAACATTTCAAAATACAATTATTTTAAGAAGGACAAAATACGATTTAAAGAAAGCTCAAGATAGATTATTAATTGTAGATGGTTTAATAAAGGCTATTTCAATTGTAAATGAAGTTGTTGCTGTTATTCGTTCAAGTAAAGATAAACAAGACTCAAAAACAAATTTAATTAATAAATTTGGTTTTACTGATGAACAAGCTGAAGCAATTGTTATGATGCGTTTATATAAATTAAGTAACACAGATGTAACGACCTATGTTAATGAAAAGAACGAATTAGAGAAACAAATTGCTGATTATAACGAAACAATTAATTCGCCTTTAAAGGTTAAACATATTATTGTTGATGATTTAAAAGCAATTTCAAAGAAATATGGAAATCCTAGAAGAACTTTAATTGAAGATAGTAATGAAACTAAGCTTGTAATTGACCGAAGAGCATTAATCATTAAAGAGGATTGTTATGTTAGTTTAACTCAAGATGGTTATATTAATAGATCTTCTGTAAAATCTCATGATGCTAGTAATGGTGATTTGCCAAAAATTAAAGATGGTGATGTTTTAATGATGTCTGCATTATGTAATACTGCTGATTACATCCTTGCTTTTACCAATAAAGGGAACTATCTTTATATTCAAGTTTGCGATATTGATGAAGCAAAATATAAAGATCAAGGGAAGCATGTTAATTATTTAACTAACTTACCATTTGATGAATATATTATTAAATGTATCATTGTTAAAAACTTCGATATAAAGGCAAGTATTTGCTTGGTTTCTAAAAATGGTCAAATTAAAAAAACGCAATTGAGCGAATTTTATTCAACAAGATATTCAAAACCAATCACTTGTATGCGTTTATTAAAAGATGATGAAGTAGTGGATGTTGCTGTATTATCTGGCAATTCAAATCTTTTAATTGTGACTGAAAAAGGTAACATAACATATTTTAACGAAAACGAAATAACTGATACTGGCTTAAAAACTAGTGGCGTTAAAGGTATTTCAACTCTTAAAAATTCAACTGTAAGAGCCTTATTTGCTTTTAGACAAGATGAAAAATCAAAGATATTATTTATTACAGACAATAAAATGTATCGTATTTATGACAATTCTTACCCATATTTAACGCAAAGACTAGGGAGAACCCAAGTCGCGTTTAAATCATTTAAATCAGATGTTCATAGTCTTGTATATGCTCAAAAAATAATTAATAAAGATGAACCAATTATTCTTGATTGC
>CAVGUA010000011.1:0-2421 GCA_963632335.1 Parabacteroides goldsteinii | reverse complement strand
TCATTTTATTGCCTCCTTTTTAGTGAAAAGTAAAACAATAAAGAAAGGAACTCCTATTAAAGAAGTAATTGCTCATACTGGAAGAGAGGTTCCATTTCCTATAAGTCTAGTAAATATATCGCAAATTAATAGTAATAATGATCCTCCTAAAAATGATGATGGAATGAGTAATTTCATATCGTTTTTAATTATTCTTTTAATACTTTGAGGAGCAATAATTCCAACAAAACCAATAATTCCACAAAAACATACTGAAACAGCAGCCATTAAAGAAGCTAAAAGTAAACTTATGAATCTTAAACTTTTAGTTTTTACGCCAATTGATTTGGCTAAACTTTCTCCAGCATCTAAGGCGTTATATTTATAACTTAATGATTCAGAAACTATTAATGAAAATAAAGCGATGACTCCAATTATTATAATTTGTCTGTAATTTAATCTTTCTAAATTTCCAAAAGACCAATTTGTTACAGCAGAGAGAGAAACATCATCAGCAAAATATTGAAGTAATGTAGTTAGAGCTAAGAAGAAGTTAGAAAAAGCAATTCCAAGTAAAATTACAACAGTTGGTTTAAACTTTGCAAAACTTGAAAAAAGTAAGACTAATGCTAAACAAATAAAAGAAAATAGTAGTGCAAAAAGAGAAACTAAATAAGGATTTTTGCTAGTTATATAAAAATTTCCTAAACCAGCTAAACCAGTTCCAGAAAGTATAAGAATACCAATATTTGCACCAAAACTTGCAGCATTTGAAATACCTAAAGTTGATGGTGAAGCCAGTTCATTTTTTAAAACTTTTTGCATTAATAAACCACTCAAAGATAATGAAGCTCCGACAACTATAGCACCTAAAGTTCTAGGTAACCTTATCTTATATATAATGTTTATGTATTCTTGGTTTCCCATTTTAAATATAGCTTTTAATGAATCTAAAAAAGAAATATTACTAGATCCAACACATAAGGAAATTATAAAAAGAAAGATTAATGATAAAACTAAAATAGTAAAGCAAATAATAGTTTTCTTTCTTTGAGAATTTAAATATATATCAAATTGTTTCGTTTCATTTTTCACGAAGTTAATATTATCACTAATAGCAATAAAAACGAACAAAAACTGATAAAAGTTTAAAAATTATAAAACAAAACTAATCGAAGTGTTTTGTATCTTGAATATAAACGAACAGATGTATATAATTTTGGTATGGATAAAAGAGAAATTAAAACAAGAAAAGCTTTATATGATGCTTTTGAAGAATGTTTAAAAGAAAAAGATTACAATGATATTTCAGTTTCGGATTTATTAAATAAAGGTTCAATTTCAAGATCAACCTTTTATGCTCATTTTAAGAGCAAAGATGACGTTTTAAAGGCCCTATGCAATGAAATTTTTGAGCATGTTTTTGCACCAACTCATACAAAAGAAAGCGATCATGATTTTTCTGAATCATCAAGTTTTGATTATTCGAGAATGATTACGCATGTTTTCTATCACTTTTATGATGATAGGGAATTAATTAGCGCGATTTTGCTTTCTAGTGGCTCGTCAATATTTTTAGAGACATTAAAAGAAAAATCTCGTCCTTTATTTACTGCATGTATAAAATCACATACTTACTATAAAGAAGATATTCCTGAAACAATGCAGATCCATCAATTATCTGAAAGCTTTGTATCATTAATTCGATATTGGGTTGAAGATGGATGTAAATTATCGCCTGAAGAATTGATGAATTATTTTAATAAATTATATGCTTAAATTAAAAAACCTAGGATTTAACCTAGATTTTTTATTTACCATAAGTAGCAACCAACAAGCGATTGACTTAGAGAGCTTAAAGTTGATACTTGAAGCATCGTCATATCCCATGTAGTGCTTAAAACGTCAAACGTTAAAAAATCATCTGTAACACCATCGATAGTGTATGCGTAGCAAGTATTTTTTAAAGTGCCATCATCATTAAATAAAATTCCATAAAAATTAAAGTGAGCATCATCAGTAGTTTTTCCTTTTTCAAAATGAGCTAATCCATTAAATGATGCAGTAGTGAATCTACCCCATAAGAATTTGATTTTTGAAGAAAGCGTTCCTGTTGCTTCATCTTTTTTAACTTCTTTTGTCAAAGTTGCATCAAAAATATAACTAAAAGTTGAATCATTTGTGCAAGTTAATGTGAAAGTATATTCAAAACCATGATCTTCAAGTGGAGTAGTGTAAACATATTTTCCTTCATCAGCTTTTAAACTATATTTACCAACTAAAGCATTAACAAAGTCATCTGTATAAATGCCACCATCATCACTATTTGAATTACATGATGTTGCACCAACTAGCATTAATGAACTTATTAATATTAAATTTATTTTATTTAATTTTTTCATTTTCTTTACCATCCTTTTTCCAACGAAGATATTATACTCG
>CAVGUA010000010.1:12509-52851 GCA_963632335.1 Parabacteroides goldsteinii | reverse complement strand
CATTAAGAATAAATTTATATGATTTAAATAAAAAAAAAAAAAAAAAAAAGAGTAGTAAAATAAAATCTATAGAAAAAGGAGGAAATGAAAAATCTATGGAAAAGAAAGAATATACTTTAAATGTTGAAGGAATGATGTGCGAACATTGTAAAAAACATGTCTTTGATGCTATTAGTAAAATTGATGGTGTAGAAAATGTAAATGTAGATTTAAAAAATAAAACCGCAACATTTGTAACAACTGAAGATAAATTAGAAAAAATAAAAGCTTCAATTGAAGAAGAAGGTTACAAAATAAAATAGGAGTTATTGGGCGACTTAAGTTTCCCAATAACTCCTTTTTTTAATTTATAATTTTATAATTGGATCTTTCTTAGAAATTTCATCCCATCTTTTAAAATCTTCATCGTCAGGAACAAAGACATAAGGAATGTTTCTGCCAATTTCGTTATAATCGAAGCCATTTCCGATAATAAATTTATCTTCGGTAAATGTTGTACCAACATAATCTAGTTTAACTTCTATTTCACGTCTTGCTGTTTTATTAAAGAAGGTTGCAACCTTGATATCTTTTGGATTTTTACTTTTTAAATATTCTTTAAGATAATTAATAGCAATTCCAGTATCTATAACATCTTCAACAATAACTATTGTTCTACCTTCAGGACTAAAAGACATATCTTTAAGGAGTTTGACTTTACCAGTTGTTGAGGTACCATCATAAGAAGAAATGTGGATATAATCAACAATAACAGGAATATCAACATATTTCATCATTCCAATAAGGAAGGTCATTGCTCCTTTCATGACACAAAGTAAGATTGGTCTTTTTTCTTCATTTTTCAATGAAGCAGAGATCTCTTCACCAACTTTTTTGTAACAAGCTTCAATCTCAGCTTGATCCATGATTATTTTACGCATTCATCTTCTCCTTAAATAAATTCATAAAAACACTATACTATTTTTTTATGCAATATCAATGTTTACAATAAGGTTAAGAAAATTCAAAAAATATTTGAAAGCGTTTTCAAAAAATATTTTTTTAAAAATTATCTTTAAAATCGATTGAAAATAGTTCAAAATAAGTTGTCGAAAGACATTGTTCGTATAATTGCCGGATTGGCGGAAAGTTTCTACGTTGGACCTTAATCCAACACTATGAACAAGAAGAAAATAATAATTATTTATCTTTTTCATTTGTTACTATAACTTTCTTTATAATTCGTTGATAAATCCTACGAACATAAAAAGGAGAACACATGAAAAAGTGTATTAAATTATCAGTTTTAGCAGTCCTTGCTCTTTGTACTCTTGCAAGTTGTGGCGACAATAATCAAGAAGATTCTACAGCTTTTAAAGCTGGCCTCATTGCTTTGCATGATGAAAATTCAACTTATGACGAAAACTTCATTTCTGCTTTCAAAAAAGCTTGTGATGAAGAAAATGTTAAATACCTAATAAAAACTGGCGTTCCAGAAGGAAATGAAGCTTATGAAAAAGCTATTGATTTAGTTGAATCTGGATGTAAATTTGTTTTTGCTGACTCATTTGGACACGAAGAACATATTCTTAAAGCAGCAAAAGAAGAAAAAGACGTTCAATTTGCACATGCTACTGGAACAACAGCTCATACTGAAAACGTTTCTAATTTCCATAACGCTTTTGCTTCTATTTATGAAGGTAGATATCTTGCTGGTGTTGCAGCTGGATTAAAATTGCAAGACATGCTTGAAAAAGGCACGACTACATCGAAGAAAATTGGTTATGTTGGTGCTTATACATATGCTGAAGTTATCTCTGGATACACTTCTTTCTATCTTGGAGTCAAATCAATTGTTTCTGATGTTACAATGGATGTTCAATTTACTGGTTCTTGGTATGATGAAACAGCCGAAAAAACTGCAGCAGAAACCTTAATTGATAAAGGTTGTGCATTAATTTCTCAACATGCAGACTCTTGGGGAGCCCCTTCTGCTTGTGAATCAGCTAAAATTCCTAATGTTTCATATAATGGTTCTACTGAATCTCGTTGCCCAGAAACATTTATTGTTTCTTCAAAAATTGATTGGGTTCCATATTTCAAATATTGTTTACAACAAATTAAAAATGGTCAAGCAATCGATACAGATTGGACAGGTGAATTAGGTTCTACTTTATCTAATGGTTCAGTTTGTTTAACTGAGTTTGGTAAAAAAGCCACTGTTGCTGGAACAGAAGATAAAATTAATGCAGTTGCTGAAAAATTAAGAAATGGCACACTTCAAGTATTTGACACTTCTACTTTTACAGTCTCTGGATCAAACGTTAAATCAACAATGAAAGTTGATGCAGATGGACACGTCACTTCTTACCTTGCGGATGTTGATACAGATGCTAACTACACTGGTGATACAGAAGCTATTGAAACAAAAAATGGCATTACTTATTTTGCTGAAAGTAGCAAACGTTCAGCACCATATTTTGATATAACAATTGATGGTATCAATCTTTTAAATAGCAAATTCTAATTTTATATATAAAACCCAGGGGATATTTTTATCTCTTGGGTTTTCTTATTTTGGTGAAAGTATGGAAAGCAAAAAAATATACGTAGAATTAAAAAACATTTCAAAATCTTTTGGCGAAGTTAAAGCTAACTATAAAGTTAACTTAAAAATTTATCATGGCGAAATACTTTCTCTTTTAGGAGAAAATGGATCTGGTAAAACAACTTTAATGAATATGCTTTCAGGAATTTATTATCCAGATGAAGGCGATATTTTTGTTAATGGAGAAAAAGTAAAGATTACTTCCCCTAAAGACGCTTTTAATTACAACATCGGCATGATTCACCAACATTTTAAACTTATCGAAGCATTTACATCTCTTGAAAATATTCTTCTAGGCATTAAGCCTTCAGTTTCTTTTTGTGAAAATTGCAAATATTTCTTCAGAAATTTTTATAAGAAAAAAGAAGATAGAGAGCAAAAGAAATTTGACCAAGCATCAAAAAAAGATGCAAAAAGAAAAGTTCAAGAAATTTGCGATAAGTACGGATTTGTGATCGATTTTAATAAAAAAGTCTATGACATGTCCGTTTCTGAAAAACAAACATTAGAAATTATTAAAACTTTATATCGAGGAGCAAATATTCTTATCCTTGATGAACCAACTGCGGTTCTTACTCCAATTGAAGCAGAACATCTTTTTAATGTTATTCGTAATATGAGAGATGATGGAAAATCAATCATTATTATTACTCACAAAATGCAAGAAGTATTATCTGTTTCAGATCGTGTTGCAGTTTTAAGAAAAGGTGAATGTATTGGTTCATTAAATACCAAAGAAGCAACAGAATCTCTATTAACAGAAATGATGGTTGGCAAAAAAGTTAAACTTCAAATCGAGAGAAACGAACCAAAAAATCCACAAGAAAGAATTATTGTTAAAAATCTTACATGCAAAAACGAAGAAGGCATCGTAGCTTTAAAAGATGTTTCCTTTACTGCAAGAAGTGGCGAAATTCTTGGAATTGCTGGTATATCTGGTTCAGGACAAAAAGAACTTTTAGAAGCTATTGCCGGTTTAGCAAAAAATATATCTGGCGATATAACTTATATTAATCCAGAAGGAGTTTCTATTAATTTAAAAGAAAAAACAACTAAACAGATAAGATCAATGGGTGTTCGTTTAGCCTTTGTTCCTGAAGATCGTCTTGGAATGGGATTGGTTGGAAACATGGACTTAATAGACAATATGATGTTACGTTCTTACTCAAATAATTTTAAAAACCCATATTTGAACAGGAAAGATCCAACACACCTCGCTGATAAAATCGTTAGTGATTTAGAAGTAAATACTCCTTCAATTCATACATCAGTTAGAAAATTATCTGGTGGAAATATTCAAAAAGTTTTAGTTGGTAGAGAAATTTCTTCAAGTCCAAAAGTTTTAATGGTAGCTTACCCAACACGTGGTCTCGATATTAATTCTTCTTACTTAATTTATAATCTTTTAAACGAACAAAAAGAAAAAGGCACAGCTATTATTTACGTAGGTGAGGATCTTGATGTCCTTTTAGCTTTATCTGATCGCATCCTTGTTTTGGGGGATGGCGAAGTTAGAGGAATTCTTGATAGTAGAAAAGTTAGTAAAAACGAGATTGGATTATTAATGACAAAGAGAATGGAGGAAGCAAAGAATGAATAAATTACTTACTAAATTAAAAGAATCTCCTTTCCATATTGTTCGTAGAAGTGATATGCCTCTTTGGCAAACAATACTTTATAAAGCAGGATCAATTCTATTTGGTTTTGCTCTTCTTTGTTTGCTTCTTTTAATATTTGCTCAAGCTAATCCAATTGAAGTAATTTCAAATCTTTTTTCAGGTTGCTTTTCTTCCTCAAGGAGAACTTGGAGAACGTTTAGAGACTTAGCTTTAGTTTTGATTGTTGCATTAGCTCTTGTTCCTGCATTTAAAATGAAATTTTGGAATTTAGGCGGCAATGGGCAAATACTCATTGGTGATTTAGCTTCGATTATGTGCATGTTTTATATGGGGAATGCAAATGTTCCTGATTGGGCAATAATTATTGCAATGTTTTTCTCATCAACTATTGCTGGGGCTATTTGGGCCGTTATTCCTGCGATTTTTAAATCTTTATTTAATACAAATGAATCTTTATTTACCTTAATGATGAATTATATTGCAGCGGGTTTAGTTTCTATTTTTATTTCTGCTGTAGTTACTTCTGGTTCAGGAACATTACCTTTGCAAACTGCTGGTAATCTCTATTCATTAGCTGGAAATGATTCTTTATTTACAATTCTTGTTGCTGGCGCAGTTTTCATTACTATTTTCATCTACTTGCGTTTTAGAAAAGCAGGGTACGAACTTGAAGTTGTTGGCGAATCAAAAAGAACTGCTAGATATATTGGAATTAACGTTGATTTAGTAACAATTAGAACATTAGCTATTTCTGGTGCTTTATGTGGACTTGTTGGATTTTTACTTGCAGGTTCAATCGATCATACAATCAATGCTGATTCAGCAAGAAATTTAGGTTTTACAGCTATTATGGTTACTTGGCTTGCTAAATTTAATCCATTTTTGATGATTGGAACTTCATTCTTAGTTGCTTTTTTAAGTAATGGTATGTCTGCAGTACAAACCGCTTTCTCAATCACTAATGATTCTATTGGTGATATTGCTATTGGCCTTGTCTACTTTTCAATTATTGCCATAGATTTCTTTATTTCTTATAAGATAGTAAGAAAACACGATGATACAAATTCTCTTGAACCTAGCAAGGAAATTGCATCCGTGACTAAACAAGGAGGAGAAAAATAATGATGTTTTTTGATTCTTTATTACCTTCGGGTATTTCAATTGCAACTGTCTTCTTATTTGGTTGTGTTGGCGAAATTATAATGGAAAAATCAGGTCACTTAAATTTAGGTATTCCTGGTGTTATGTGTTTTGGAACTTTAGGTGGATGTGTTGGTGTTTCTCTTGTTATGAGTTGGTATTCATCTTCACCTGAAAATGCCTCTTATTTCTTATTAATACTTTTTTCAATCCTTTTTAGCGCATTATTCTCCACTATTGCAGGTTTGATATATGGTATTTTAACGGTTTCATTCCGTTGTAATCAAAATGTTACTGGTTTAGTTTTAACTACATTTGGTGGCGGCGTTGTTGATTATTTTATGTCTAGCGTTGATTCAACTTATTTCTCTCAAGCAAGCAAAATAATTTCTTCGTACCCATCTTGGGCTGATAATTTAGGAACCTTTGGTAAAATCTTTTTTGCTCATGGATTCTTTGTTTATTTTGCAATCTTTTTAGCAATTGTTGTTGCTATCATATTAAAAAGAACAAGAATTGGATTAAATCTTCGTTCAATTGGCGAAAATCCTAGTGCAGCTGATGCAGCAGGTGTTAATGTTAATGCTTATAAATATGGTGCAATTTTTAGTGGATCAATTATTGCTGGCTTTGGTGGCCTCTTTTACGTTATGGATTATGTTGGAGGGTCTTGGGAAAATTCATCAACCATTCAAGCATTTGGCTGGTTAGCTATTGCTCTCGTAATCTTTACAATTTGGAAACCATCTTTAGCAATATTTGGCTCAATTTTGTTTGGCATTTTATTTATTCTTCCAAACAAAATTTCAGGTGTAGATTTTACAAGCATGCAAGCATTCAAAATGATTCCTTACATCGTCACAATTATTGTCCTTATTATTACAAGTATTGTTGGTAAAAAAAGTGTACAACCTCCAGAAGCTCTTGGACTACCATACTTTAGAGAAGATAGATAAGTTTTATTAAATATTTTTTAAAAAAAGGCTTTTAGCTATTAACTAAATGCCTTTTTTAATGATTGTTTTAATCTTTTACTAGCAATGGAATAAAAGATCTCCATATGTAGGAACTGGCCAATCTTCTTTTGCAACTAATAATTCAGCTTCGTCAATCGCTTTACGAAGAGTTAACATTTCTTCTTTGAGTTTTTTAGAAGCAAATATAGCGTGTTCTTTTTCGCTAGTTTTCATGTCATTATCTTCTTTAATTAAAGCGTCGAGTCTTTTAAGAGAATTATAAGATTTGCAAAGAACTGTTTCTAAGTTCTTTTGTTCTTCACTAAGTTCAACAATATTTGTTTTGTAGTAAGAATTTAATTTAGCAACTTTTTCAAGAGCTTTATTTATTGCGGGTAAATATAACTTATGAGTCATACGTGACATTGTTTTTGCTTCAATTACAGCCTTTGAGTAATAATCTTGATATTTAATTGCTTTACGTGAATCAATCTCTGTTTCGCTTAAAATATTATTTTTTATTAATAGTTCTCGATTTTCTTTTCTTGCTAATGCAGATATTGCTTCAGGTGTTGTTTTTAAATTTGGAAGCCCACGAATAAGTGCTTCATCTTCCCACTCTTTTGAGTATCCATTGCCATTAAAAATAACACGTTGATGTTTTTTAATTGTTTCTTTTGCCCAAGCAATAGCATCTTCTTCTTTAGAAGATGATTTTTCTAAAATTTCTGCAATTTCATTTAGTCCATCAGTTACAATTGTATTTAAATAAGTACATGGTTCAGCAATGTTTTGTTCTGATCCAACCATACGAAATTCAAAGCGGTTACCAGTAAAAGCAAATGGAGAAGTTCTATTTCTATCTGCATCATCTTTAAGAAGGGTAGGAAGAGATTTACTACCATTAATTGTCTTAAATATTTGTTCAATATCTTCTTCACCTGTTAATAATTTGGTTAAGTGGTTGCCTAGATAAATAGAAATAATGGCTGGAGGTGCTTCATTTGCACCTAAACGGAAATCATTTCCATAAGAGGCAACTGACTCTCTAAGTAAATCAGCATATAAATCAACTCCTCTAATAACTGTAGCTAAGAAAACCATGAATTTAACGTTATTTATTGGATCTTTTCCAGGTTTAAAAAGATTTATACCTGTATCAGTTCCTAGCGACCAGTTATTATGTTTTCCTGAACCATTAATACCTTCAAATGGTTTTTCCGCTAAAAGACAAACCATTCCATGACGTTTAGCTACTCTTTTAAGAATTCTCATAACTAGTTGATTTTGATCTGCTGCTAAAGATGCGGTTTCATAAATACATGCAAGTTCGTGTTGAGATTGAGCGACTTCGTTATGTTCAGTTTTTGCAGCAATTCCTAATTTCCAAAGAATGTCATTTACTTCTTTCATATATGAAGAAATTTTTTCTCTAATTGGGCCAAAATAATGATCTTCTAATTCTTGACCTTTTGGAGCACATGCACCAAAAAGTGTACGTCCAGTGTATACAATATCTTTTCTTTTTATATATTCTTCTTTATCAATTAAAAAATATTCTTGTTCTGCTCCAATGTATGAAAATACGCTCTTACTTTCATTATCTCCTAATAATCTAAGAACACGAATTGCAGCTTCTGATAAAGCTTCTTCTGAACGTAAAAGTGGAGTTTTACCATCAAGTGCTTCGCCATTATATGAGCAAAAAGCTGTTGGAATATATAGAACTGTTCCACCATCGTCATCATCTAATACAAATGCTGGCGAAGAAGCGTCCCAAACAGTATAACCTCTTGCCTCAAAAGTAGCACGAAGTCCACCAGAAGGAAAAGAAGAAGCATCAGGCTCGCCTTTAATTAATTCATTACCTTTAAAATCATAATGAATATTACCATCCTTATCTGGTTTTCCTATGAATGCATCGTGCTTTTCAGCTGAAAGCCCATTTAATGGTTGGAACCAATGAGTAAAATGAGTAGCTCCTTTAGAAAGAGCCCATTTTAACATACCATTTGCCACTTCATCAGCATATTCTTTTGGTAATTCTTTATGTGTGTATATAGCCTCATTCAAAGCCTTATAAGCATCGTTAGAAAGATACTCCTTTCTGACTTTTGAATTAAAGACATTTAAACCAAATACATCAATTACATCTTCTCTTTTGGAAGTATCAATTTTCTTAGTTGCCATAGTTGTTTTATCCTTTACTTTTTGGATGAAGTTAACATCCTATGGGAACTTATTTTCGCACATCTAAAAAATATATAAAACATTTTTATAAAATATAATAAAAAATTAATTACTATTTTGTTTTCCTCATTTTATTGATTTAATCTATTAAAATTCATGCTTGATAATTTTTAATTCAGCATTGGTAACGCATTCATTCACAAGTGTTTCGTAATCAAATTTCTTTTCAATCTCTAAACAATCATCAAGATGTGGCGCAGTTTTTGGTTTAACTGGAGCAAAAATTGTGCAGCAATCTTCATATGGTCTAATTGAAATATCATAAGTTCCAATATCTTTAGAAATTTGAATGATATCAACTTTATCAGTGGTTGCTAAAGGTCTAATAACTGGAATATTTGTAACTTCGTTAATTACATTCATACTTTCTAGAGTTTGGCTTGCAACTTGTCCAATAGATTCACCACTACAAATAACTGGTATATGTTTTTCTTTAGCTAATTTTGCAGCAATTCTATACATCATTCTTCGCATAATAGTTATTGGATAACCAACATCACTATATTTATAAATTTCTTCTTGCAGTTTTGTAAATGGAATAATGTAAAGTTTAATTTTTGTTTGGTACTCACTTAAAACAGTTAATAAATCTTCTAATTTTTGAATTACACCACTATTTGTGTAAGGAGGTGCAGCAAAATGTATAAACGATAATTCAACGCCTCTTTTTAATAACAAATAAGATGCAACTGGAGAATCAATACCGCCACTAAGCATCATAAGTCCTCGACCTATTGATCCTTTTGGATACCCTCCCATTCCCTTAATTGTTTGGGTAAAGAGATAAAATCCTTCAGAATGAACTTCAATGCTAAATAAAATATCAGGATTATGAACATCGACTTTCAAATCTGAATTTTTTAAGATATATCCTGCGATTTCTCTATTTATATCATCACTTGTGTAAGGATATGATTTATCAATTCTTTTAGTTTTCATTTTAAAAGTTTTACCACTTTCAGTTGTAATTTCTTTTAAAACTATTTTTTCAATATTTTCAAGTTCAACATCATCAACAACCTTTAAACATAAAGAAAAACTATACATTCCAGGTATTTCTTTAAGTTCTTTAATAATGTCTAAATTTTCTTCTTTTAAATCAATATAAATATGATCATGTCTAACAATCATATTATATTTATCTTCATATGGTTTTAGATTTTGTTTAATTGATCTTGCTAATGAAAAAATAAAATCTTTTTTATTTTTACCTTTAGTAGACATTTCACCAAATCTTATAATTATTGAATTATAGTTCATACTAACTCCTTATTGATTCTAATGTTTTTTTAAATTCTTCTATAAATGTTTTTGCATCGTCAAGCGTATTATACATTCCTAAAGATATACGGATTGGATTACTTGCTTCTACTTCACTACATCCAATACTTAATAAAACATAGCTTTTTTCTTCGCTTTTTGAATAACATGCTGATTCACTGTTAACAAAAATATTTTTATTAGACAAATCTTCAACTACAACTGAGGCTTTTTTGTTTGTTAAACTAAGACTCACTATATATGGACTTGAAGTTTCAAAATCATGAATTTTAACTCCATCAATTTGTTTTAATTCATTAACCAAATAATCATGAATTATCTTAATTTTTTTATATTCTTCATTTTCATCTTTCATTAATAAACTTAGCGCAACATTAAAAGCACAAATCGAAGGATAATCTAAAGTTCCACTCCTTAAATCTTGTTGTTGACCACCGCCATAAATGATTTTTTCAAGATTGATGCTTCTTTTTTTCACTAGTGCACCACAACCTTTTAATCCATAAATTTTGTGTCCTGTAATAGTAAACATATCTAAAGAATTCAAATCTACTTTTGCTTTTCCGATAGCTTGAACAAGATCACTATGAAAAACACTTTCAGTTCCAATAATATTCCGTATTTCTTTTAAATCATTAATGGTGCCAATTTCATTATTTACACCCATAAATGATACAAAAACTGGTTTTCCATCAAGATGAGATTTTAAATCATCTAAATCAATACATCCTTTAGCATTAACTTTAATATAATCAACTTTAAAACCTAAGTTTTCTAATTCCTTAAAGACTTGTAATACACTTTTATGCTCATAAGCTGAAGTTAAAATGTGGTTGAATCTCTTTTTGTTTCGCATACAAAAACCATAAATCGCTAAATTATTAGATTCGGTAGCACCACTTGTAAAAATTACATCATATTTTTTATAATCTAACTTAAGATTTTTTAAAATATTGCTTTTAATTCTTTCAATATTAGCGCTATTTTCCATTGCTAATTTATGAATAGAATTAGCGTTTGCATAATTTTCTCTTGAAGCTCTTTCAAACTCTTTTAAAACTTCCTCTCGAGGTTTTGTTGAGGAAGCATTATCAAAATAAATCATATATTAGTCAGCCAAATTATCTTTTGCTTCAATTTTCTTTTTAACATCTTCAACCATCAAATAACATTGTGAATAATCACCATTTAAGAATAAACTTTCAGCTTGACTAAGTTGAATATTAATATCACTAAATTTAATTCTTTCACGATTTAAATACATGATTTCGTTTTTAGATAAATCATAATATTTTTTAGCATCATTAACTCTGCCAAAGATAATATTTGTTTTATCTGTTAAATCTTGCATATTTGAATTAACTAAATTTACATTAATTGGAACTGATTTAAGTAAAATGATGACATCATCGATAATTTTGTATGATTTATCAATATCATCATTGAATTTATCGCTAAATTCTTCATTATTAAAACTTCTTAAAGTTTGCTCGCATTCTTTAAGTTTAAAATAGAGCAAATTAATTGTTGAGAAAGCATCTTCAGTATCAGTTTTTAATGATCCTAAATAATCCTTAAATCTATTGAATCTATCAAATAAATCTGTTGTTCCACTATCAAGATCTCTCATCTTAACAACTAAAATAGTATATGGAGTTTTTTCGAGAGAATGAACATACATATCAAGTCTTCTCTTATCTTTGGAAACATCATCTAAATTCTTTTGAATATCTTTTAATTCCGCTTGATGAACATCATCAACAATATAGTATTTTGAATATTTGGCCATATTGTTTCTAACTTTAATAAATTCTTTTTCAAGATCATTAAATGAATTGTAAACTCTATCTACATTGCTATTAAATTCATTTGCGGCATCTTCTTCTTTAACAAGCATTTCTTCCACATGCTTAATTTCATCATCAAGATTATTAAGTTTAGAATCAAGGTTTGTAATTTTTAATTCAACAAGTGCGTTTCTAACTTCTTCAAGTCCTTGTTCAACATCACTTTTCATTACCTCAAAACCAACATGTTTTAAAGGAAAAGATTCACCAACTAACTTGCTATAATGTTCTGTAATAGCGCTCAATTCATCTGGAATAATTTCATTAACTCTTTTAATTAGTGGAGGAACAGAATCGATTAATTTATCGCACACTTTTAAAACATCACTAATTTCAGGAAGCAAATTATTTGCTTCTTCATAATCAGCTGTTTCAATTAAAGCTTCAAATTTCGTAAATCTACTATCGATTGTTGTGAAAACTTTATTGAATGTATCGCTAACAAAAGAAAGTTCTTCTTCATGAAGATTATATTTTGATTTAACATCTCTAAAGGTATCTTTTAAGCCTAAACTATTTTGTCTAGCATCTTCTTCAGGTTTAATAACTCCGATTAAATCATTATTAAATGAATTTACTAATTCTTCATAAGAAGCAACAATTGTTTGCGCTTTTTTATAAACTTTCTTAAATTCTTTATTGTTTGCTTTGTCTAATAAATGCGCTAATTCATTTAAAACATCAGTAACTTTTGTTTCTTGGTTATCTCTTATGTCGTTATATCGTTTTAAATAAACAGAATAAATGTCAGCATAAAGTAAATTCGTTCTAGAAATAATTTCAATTCTTTGAACATATTGGAAATCTTGACCAGTTAATAGGGAATGTAAATATTCATATTTTCTTTCTAAGGTTTTTAATTGAGATTTGCATCTTTTTTTACTGAAAAAATATTTATCGAGTAATAAATATCCAGTAATTAATAAAATAACTCCAACTATTGAAAGAACAACAATTAAAATAACTAATCCAGTATTACTAGATTCGTCTGCTAAAACAAATGGTTTCCAATTAAAAATATTCATAACAAATTACCTTCTTTTTTTATACATTTAGTATTTTATACTAAAAAGTCGTTATTTACTATCGCATAAAAATTATATTTTTAGATAATTTTTGCTAACCTTATAAAACTATTGAAAAAGTTTTCAAAATTAGGTATATTTTATTGGCATATAAATGAAGCATTTAAATACTTCTTGTCTGATGAAGTAACCAAAAAAGGAAGTAAAGTAACCTATGCTTAAAAGGCGAAATCTCTAATTACTTCAGTCGAAGAATGGAATTTAGACCGATCTTTATGTGCAAATATAAAGAAAGGAGAAACAAAACATATGAGAAATACCAAACCTGTTTGGAAACAATCAAGAAGATTAGGTTTTTCAATTCTCGGAACTGGAGAAGAACTTAGAAAAAGACAAACTGCTCCTGGTCAACATGGTGCTGACAAGAAAAAACTCTCAGAATATGGAAAACAATTAGCTGAAAAGCAAAAATTAAGAAATATGTATGGAGTTAACGAAAGACAATTCCGTAGATTATTCATTCTTGCTAGTAAATCAGGAGAAATTACTGGTCTCGCATTCATGAGAATTCTTGAATCAAGATTAGATAATTTAGTTTACAGAGCTAACTTCGCTCCAACAAGAAAAGCTGCTAGACAACTTGTTAATCATGGACACATTTGTGTTAATGGTAAAAAAGTTGATATTCCAAGCGTTCTTTGCAAAGTTGGAGATGTCATCAGTGTCAAAGAAAGCAGTCAAGATTTAAAAGTTATTAAAGATTCACTTGCTAAAAATGAAGCTACAGTTAAATATGTAGAATTAGACGCTGAAAAGAAATCTTGCAAATTTGTTAGATATCCAGAGAGAAATGAATTAACTCCAGAAATTCAAGAATCTCAAATCGTTGAATACTACAACAGATTATTATAGTTTAAGCAATTTAGAGGATCGAAAGATCCTCTTTTTTTATGCAAAAACTATATCATTTCACGATTGGATTTAAAAAGTGTCATACTTGGAACAAGTAGTTTCAAGTATGACATTTTCAAAAAAGAGCGCGAAACGTATATGAAATTTGCATAAAAAAATCGGGAAACCCGATTTTTTAAAACTTCAATAAATAGTAGTTCTTCTTTCCTCTTCTTAAAATAATATATTTTCCAAAAAGACCATCTTTTGAGCCAAGAACTTTATTTTCATCTTTTTCTTGCTCGCCATTAATTAAAATTGCTCCATTTTTAATAAATTCACGAGCTTCTCTTTTTGATGAGGCAGCTCCTGCTTCAATAACTAAATCAACAAGAGAATATTCACCACTAACTTCATGGACCATATTCTTTGGGAATAATTCTTCAATTTGTTCTTCTTTCAAATCTTTGAAATCATTTTTGAACAAACATTCGCTCATTTTAATTGCTTCATTAGCGGCTTCTTCACCATGAATAATTTTAACAACTTCATAAGCTAAACGTTTTTGAGCAATTCTTTGACCTAAATTTGCTAAATGCTCTTTTTCAATTTCGGTAATCTCTTCTTTGCTTAAGAAAGTGAAAATTTTAATATATTTAACACTATCTTCATCACTTTGGTTAATGAAAAATTGATACATTTTATAAGGCGAAGTAAGTTTTGGATCTAAGAATAATGCGCCATCTTCAGATTTTCCAAACTTCTTTCCGTCACTACGAGTAATTAAATTTGCTGTCATTACTTCACATTCTGCATCTGGTTGAACTTTTCTAATCAATTCAAGACCAGCTGTTAAGTTACCCCATTGGTCACTTCCACCAATTTGGATATTTGCGCCTTCAATTTCATGCAATTTCAAGAAATCAATTGATTGAAGTGTCATATATGAAAATTCAGCTAAACTAATACCAGCTTCAAGTCTGCTTTTAACAATATCTTTATTGATCATATAAGAAACATTGAAATATTTTGCATAATCTCTAAGATAATCCAAGAGTGAAATTTGTGAGAGCCAATCATAGTTATTGACCATTTTACCTTTAGATGGGTCTTCAAAATGCAAAAATTTTGTAAGTTGGTTATAAATAGCATCTGCATTTGCTTTTGTAGCATTTTTATCAAGTAAATTTCTTTCTTTACTCTTACCACTTGGGTCACCAATCATACCAGTACCACCACCAACAAGAGCAATGATTCTATGACCAGCTTGTTGTAATCTCATTAAGATTGAAATCATAACAAAATTACCAAGATGTAAACTTGATGCACTTGGATCAAAACCACAATAAATAGTTTGAGGAGTTTCAAGTAACTTCCTCATTTTTTCTTGATCACTATAGTCTTTAATAAGACCACGCCAATTTAAATCATCTATAATATTTGCCATAATCTTCTCCAAATAATCATCTATATTTTAAAAATTAGTCTCTATATCTAATATAAGATAATCGACCATCAGAATCTTTTTGAACAATTGAAACAATGTCTTTTTTATTAACGACAATATCTTCACCATTTTTGTCTTTGCAAGCTAATTCATCTTCACTAACTTTGTTAGTAAATGTAACAAGATTTTCATGGCTCTTATCAATTTGTAATAAGTCACCAGTATGTAATCCATAGCTAACAATTGATTTTGTAGGAATTCCTAAGTTTTTATATCCTTGTAAACTACGTAATTCAATTAAAAATAAGGCCATAATTGGAATTCCACCAGATTCTTTAACTAAATCAACCATAGCTTTTGCACTACCACCCGTTGCAATTAAGTCATCAAGAATAATTACACGATCACCAGGTTTAATTGCACCTTTAGGTATTTCAATACTTGCTTCTCCATATTCAAGTTTATAAGTAACTTTATAACCAACAAGAGGAAGTTTACCTGGTTTTCTAGCTAAAACTAAACCTTTATTATTTTGAGCTGCTAAAGGAGCTCCAAAAATAAATCCTCTACTTTCAGCACAAATAATTTTGTCATATTTATCATAAGAAGGTAACTCCTTATTCATATCCATAATTACTTGGTGAAATGCATCGCCATCAGCACAAAGTGGGGTAATATCTCTAAAGTTAATTCCTTTAATTGGAAAATCATAAATAGAGCGTATAAAAGTATCGTAAATATCCATAAATTATTTCTCCTAACAAATACCTTATCTATTATACAAAAATTATATAAACTAACAATTAAAAACGAGTTGAATCTTTCTTAATATAAGCCGATTCAAATTTATATTGTTTTTCAACTAAATTATCATTAATTAAATCAATTAACATGTACATTGCTCTTCGACCAACTTCTTGATTATCGATATACATATTACTAATCTGTGGTCTAAAAATATTACTATATTTTGTTCCAATAATAGATAAAACTTCAATATCTTCTGGAACCCTTAAACCACTATCCGTAGCTGCATTTAATACGGCTGCAGCGATAGAATCTCTATATGCAATAACGTATTCCTTATGATTTGTTTTAAATCTTTCCATAAAATCACGATATGTTCTTGTATAACTATCATCGCAATTCATAATGTCATATTCTCTATCAGCTTCAACGTGTGTTTTAATAAAAGCATTCTCAACACGAGCAAGTAAACGTCCTGCATTATGAACATGTAAGAAAGTCATCTTTTTATCGCCTCTATTAAAATAATCTTGAATGATTGACTTAATTAAATGTTCATACCCGAAACTAATTGATCCAATTTTGCTAGCAGTAAAATTATTATTAATTGCAATAACTGGCACAGAATATGAATTAAAGATAACTAAATCATCAGGACCAAGTTCATCATCGAAAACAATAACGCCATCAACATGAGATTTAATAACTTTTTCAAGACATGATAAAGCATCTTCTCTTGAATGTGATGTTGTATAAAGAGAAACACTAAATCCTTTATCTCTACAAACCTCACAAACGCCATTTAAAAGATTTGAAATATAAACATAATTTGCGCTAGGAATAATAACTCCAATATTTGTAGTTTTATTAGTTGCTAAAGCTTGTGCTAAACCACTAGGTTTATAACCAAGTCTTTTAATAACTGCTAAGACTTTCTTTTTTGTGTCTTCTTTGACAGAATCGCTATTATTAATGACTCTTGAAACTGTTGCAAGCGAAACTCCACTTGCTTTTGCAACTTCATAAATCGTTACTCTTTCTTTAAGGTTATCCATAAATCACCTCCAAAAGTGATTTTATTATATCATTTTAATTTAAGAAAATGTAAATAATGATGTAAATTTTACATTTTTATACAATTTTATTTTCATAGCACATATCCCTAAATTTAAAGATAAAAAAATGGCAACTCATCGAGTGAATTGCCATTTAATATCCAATTAAGACTCTTTTTACTATTTAACTTCTTTGAAAAAATCAGAACCAACAACTGCATTTTCATCAAGTTCAAGCAATCCATGTTTGCCTTCGTATCCTGGTAATGCTAATTCTCTACCACTACAAAGCATACCATTTGATTGAATACCAAGTAATTTTGAAGGAATAATTTGTTGACCATTTGGCATAAAAGTAAATGGAAGTGCACAAACGCACTTTAGCCCAACACGTGCATTAAATGCGCCACAAACGATATCTAAAATTTCATTATTTCCAACATCAACTTTTAAAACATGGAGGTGTTCTGAATCTGGATGTTCTTCGCATTCAATAATTTCTGCGACTCTAAACCCAGATTCTTTTTGATCTTCTAAAGGTTCAAAGCCAGCATTAATTAATGTATCATTGATTATTTTCAACATTTTTTCATTTATGACAGGGATGAAACCATCAACTTTTAGTTTCATAATTTCACTAAAATTTAAAATGTTAATGCCAACAAGTTTACCTTCTTTATATAATCCAACAACATCATCATTTTTCTCTACTTGATCTGGATGCGCATTGCTATCAAAAATAATAACTAAGACATCGCCAATTGTTTTGTAGTTATAATAAATTGCGTATTTCATTTTCTTTTTCCCTTACTTTTGTTTCATTAGTATTTTCAACAATTACTCGATAAATTTTATTGCCTTTAGATTTGAACTTGTGTTCATATTCGGTTTCAGCATCAAAATCTTCTAAAACATTATACTCTAGATTTACTTCATTTATTTGCCAATTGTTTTCTTTATATCTTTCAAGTGAGTAATTAAATAAATCAAGATTATCTGTCTTTTGAATAATTTTTCCGCCGATTTTGAGAATATAAGCATAATTCAATAAAAATCTATCACTCGTTAACCTTCTATTTGCATGTTTTCTTTTAGGCCATGGATCACTAAAATTTAGAAAAACTCCTTCTATCGAATTTTTACCTATTTGGTTCGCAAATAAATAAAAATCTCCGGCTACAAGCTTAATATTAGTTAGTTCGGATTCATCTATTTTTTTAAGGCAAATACCTGAAATTGTTTTATTTAATTCAATTACAATAAAATTATATTCTGGAAATTTTGCTGCAAGCGAAAGTATAAATTCGCCTTTACCAGGTCCAATTTCAATAAAAGTCTTTTTTTCATTAATAAATGAAGATAATTTGTTTTTATCTTCATCTAATAAACTAAATTGATTTTCTTTAGATTTATCTAAATAATCAACAGCCCATCTCTTAAACTTAACTCGCATTATTTTAATTTACCTAACTCAACAATTGCATGGGCATAAAGTGGCATACTCAAATAGAAATCCTCTAAATCGATTTTTTCATCAGCTCCATGAATTCTATCTTCTTTGCCTGGGAAATGACTTCCAAAAGCAACAATATTTTTTGCTTCTTTAGCATAGGTTCCACCGCCTATTGCCATTGGTTTATTCTCCGTATCTCCTGTTTCTTCAACATATACTTTTGAAAGTACAAGAATGAATGGAGTTGTTTCAGGATTGAAATAAACAACTGGCTGTGCACTCTTTTTAACAATCTTAAGATCTGTTATTTTTTCAATTTCGTTAATGACTTTCTCACTATCAACATTTTCTGGATATCTAAAATTAACTACAAATTCGAAGTTTTTATCTTCGTAATTAATCATTCCAACATTATAAGTTGTAACTCCAAGGAATTGGGTTTCATAAAATTGACCCATTTTCTTTCCGTTTGGATCTTCGTATAAATCATAAAGTTTATCTAAAATAGATATTCCAAAGCATTCTCCTAATGCTTTACACATAATTAAACCAGCATTAATTCCAAGTTCAGGAGTTGATCCGTGAGCTGAAAGACCAATAAATTCAACAGTGATTTTATCTTGATCCTCACTTACAATTTTGTATTTTAAGTCTTTATGATTTTCTAAATAATCTTTAAATTTTTTGCCTTCTAAAGTAGTAACAACTGCACTATCAATTACTGCATTTGATACAACACCAGCTTTAATATATTGAATAGGGCCTAAATCAATTTTGCCTTCATAACGATAATCTCTAATTCCTTTTTCGCCATAAATTAATGGGAAATCTCCATCAGGAGTAAATCCATATGTTACATCGGGCTTTTTTAAAGTATGGAAATAATAATCTAAGCATGAAGAACCTCTTTCTTCATCTCCACCAAATACTAATTTTACTTTAAAGCCTTTAACTAATCCTTCTTCTTTTAATGCTTTTAAAGCATAATAAGCAGCTATTCCAGGACCTTTATCATCACTTGTTCCTCTGCCATACATCACTTTATCATGAATTTCAGCACCAAAAGCTGGATATGTCCACTTTCCACTAACAGGAACAACGTCTAAGTGAGCAAATATTCCAACAACATGTTCACCTTCACCACAAGATATTTCAAGACATCTTCCATCACAAGTATCAACATTAAATCCATCTTTCAATGCAACATTTTTCATATATCGCATAACGTCATGGACTCCTTGTCCATAAGGCATTTCTTTAGAAATAGTTTTCTCATCATAAACACTATTAATTTGAATAGCGCCTTGAAGAGTTTTTATCGCTTCATTTTCGTATTTTTTGCAGAGTTTTTTATAATCCATTTTCTACTCCTTTTTTAATATTTTCTTGGTTATTTTCAAAACTATTAATATGATAAATTTTATTTATCATTAAGTAAATAGAAGGAACAATTATCGTTGCAACAATCATTTCACAAACTGCTCCAAAGGTAACCATTGCAAGTATGAAAGCCCAAAACGAAGGATAGCTGTTTAAAAATGCATCCATGAGTTCCTTTAAACCAAGTATGGAAGTTATTTTAAAGATATCAAGAACACCAAAAATATAAAAACAACTTAATGTCAAAAATGTGTGTAAAAAAGTTAAAACAGCACATAATGGAATCAATAAGCCAATAAATAATTTAAATGAATTTTTCTTCTTAATTAAATCAAAAATAAAACCCGAAATAAGCCCAAAAAGCATTCTTGGCAAAACTGAAATAAATGGATTCAAGAAAAAATAATCAACTGAATTTGGAAATTGCATAGCTTTAAATAAACTAAAAATTCCAAAGAAAAATCCATATAATAAACCACGTTTCCAGCCAAAAAAAGCAGCTCCAACTAAAACAATAATATGGATAGTTGTAAATGAAATTGGACCAACTTGAATAAATCCAATATATGGAACAAACGAAAATATAGCAAGTAATGCAATAAATAAAGCATCTATTGCAATTTGTTTTAATAAAATTCTATTTTGCATAAAAATTACCTATTCATTTTATAAATTTCATATAAACCATCAAGCGTTAAATTTGGTTCATATTCAAAACATAGAATTTGATCTTTAATAACGAAACTCGATCCACCAGTTAATACTCTACTGAGTTCATAACCAAGTTCTTTTTCCATACGTCGAGCAAATTCGCTAACCATAAAAGCTTGTCCATAAACAATCCCAGATTGGATGCATTCTTTTGTATTTTTAGAAATAATATGTTTTGGTTTTTCAAGAGGTGTTTCCATAAGTTGTGACGTATTACTTACAAGACTTTGTAAACTAATTTTCATCCCACAAGTAATCATTCCACCGATCAAATTTCCATTTTTATCCACAACAAACATTTTTGTAGCAGTGCCTAAATCTGCAACAACTAATGGTGCTTTATATTTTTTTAAAGCTCCAATTGCGCCACATAAAAGATCACTTCCTAATTCACTAGGATTATCAATTTTAATAGGTAATTTTGTTTTTAAATTTTTATTAACAATTAAAGGCTCAATTCTATAAGCTCTTTTAATTGCATAAACTAATACATGAGTTAATAAAGGAACAACACTCGAAATAATAGCTCCTTCTAACTTTTCTAATTTGATGAGTTCATAAATTTCTTTGGCATACTCATCACTACTTAAATTTCGATTAGCGTTAATTTTGAAGACGTTCTTTAATGAATCGCCATCATAAACTCCTAATTTAATTAAAGTATTGCCAATATCTACTGTTAATACCATAATTCCCTTTCTACAACCCTTAAAAGGTGTCGTGAACAAAAACATTATAGAATTTTTAAATTACTATTCAACTTGTTTAATAGATAAACTGATTCTTTTTTTAGCAACATCTACACCAATAACTTTGACTTTAACAATATCGTTAACATTGAATAAATCAGCAGGATCTTTAACATATTTATTTGCAAGTTCACTAATATGAACTAATCCATCTTGGTGAACATTTATATCAACAAATATTCCAAAATCCATAATGTTACGAACAGTTCCATTTAAAATCATTCCTGGTTTTAAATCTTTAATGTCTTTTACATCATTATTTAATTCAACTATTTTTACATCATCTCTTATATCTCTGCCTGGTTTTCTAAGTTCTGAAATAATATCTTCTAATGTTTCTAAACCAATACCTGTTTCTTTAATGATGTCATTTTTATTAACTTTATCTAATTTGAAATTTCTTTCTTCATCAGAATCATTTTTTAAATCGATGTTGCAAGACTTTAAAATCTTATTTGCAGCATTATAACTTTCTGGGTGAACACTTGTATTATCTAAAGGATTATTTCCATCGATAATTCTTAAAAAACCAGCGCATTGTTCGAATGCTTTTTCACCCATGCCTTTAACATTTTTAAGTTCTTCTCTATTCTTAAAAGCATTTTTGCTTCGGTATTCAAAAATATTTTTTGCTAAAGATTTAGAAATACCAGAAACATAATTTAATAAGCTGATTGAAGCAGTATTAACATTAATACCAACATTATTAACTGCATCTTCAACAACATTAGTTAAACTGAAATCCAATTTCTTTTCATCCATATCGTGTTGATATTGTCCAACACCAATTGCTTTAGGATCTATTTTTACAAGCTCTGCTAATGGATCTTGAACTCTTCTTGCAAGTGAAATTGCGCTTCTTTCTTCAACGGCAAGTTTTGGGAATTCTTGTTCTCCAAGTTTACTTGCGCTATAAACTGATGCGCCACTTTCGTTAACAATAAAAATCTTTGAATCGATGTGGTTATCTTTCAAAATTTTATTCAAAACAGCTTCTGATTCTCTAGAAGCGGTTCCATTACCAAGAGCGATATAATCAATTTTGTATTTCTTTAATATAGAAGTTAATTCAGCAATTGAACGTTCAACTTGTTGACTAGAATTTGCAGTTATATAACTATGTCCAATTAAACTTGGAACACCATTTCCATCAACAAGAGCATATTTACAACCAGTTCTAAATCCAGGATCAAAGCCTAAAATTGTTTTATTTTTAACTGGTGGATACATCAATAATTGATATAAATTCTTTTTAAATACTGAAATAGATTTATCTTCTGCTTTCGAAAATAAATCACTTCTAATTTCGTTTTCGACACTTGGGAAAATAAGTCTTTTTAAACTATCATCAATTGCGTTATGTAATAAATCTAAATACAAATTCTTTTTGATAACATCTTTTGAAATGTAATCATTTATAACATTTTCATGATAATCTAATTTAACTTTTAAACATTTTTCTTTTTCGCCACGATTAATTGCTAATATTCTATGAGCAGGAATTGTTTTGATTGGTTCCTTATAATCTGCATACATAGCATAAGTATCTTTTTCATCTTTTTGAGCTTCTTTAGTTACAATTAAACCATTATTAAAGATAAACAATTTAATATATTGTCTATATTCAGCAACATCACTAATGTCTTCACTAATAATATCAAGAGCGCCTTGTAAAGCTTCTTCTTTAGTTAAAACTTTTTTCTCTTCATTTATAAATGAAGAAACATATGCATCAAAATCATCAACCTTTTGTTGCTCAAAAATTGTTTTTGCAAGAGGAGCAAGACCTTTTTCTCTAGCCATCGATCCTCTCGTTTTCTTTTTAGGCTTATAAGGTCTATAAAGGTCTTCAACTTCGGATAAAGTTTTAGCATTTAAAATTTTATCTTTGAGTTCATCAGTTAATTTTCCTTGTTCCTCAATTGATTTTAAAACAGTTTCAATTCTGGCTTCTAAATTTCTTAAATATAAAAGTCTTTCTTCGAGATTTCTTAAATCAACATCAGTTAAATTTCCAGTTGCTTCCTTTCTATAACGTGCGATAAAAGGGACTGTATTACCCTCATCTAAAAGTTTAATAGCAGATTCAACACTAGATAATTTTAAATTTAATTCTTCACTAATTCTTTTACTAATTTCCATTTATTTCACCACTATATTAACGATTCTATTTTTAACAACAATAACTTTAATTATTGTCTTTCCATCGATATTTTTCTTAACATTTTCGCTATTTAAAGCTAGTTCTTGAACAACACTATCTTCAGCGTCTTTTTCAATTTCAATTGTATCTCTTAATTTTCCATTTACTTGAATAGCAATTTTTATTTTGTTAAGAACAAGTTTATTTTCATCATAAGTTGGCCATTTTTCATATGTGATTAAATCCTTATGTCCTAACTTATTCCAAATTTCTTCGCCCATAAATGGACAGACACAATCGAACATTTTTACAAAATCTTCAAAATATGGTCTATAAATTTCTTTTGCTTTATAAAGTTCATTAACAAAAACCATCATTTGCGAAATTGCAGTATTAAATTGTAAATTTTCAAAATCATCAGTAACTTTTTTAACTGTAAAATTGAAAATATAATCTAATTCTCCATCGTTAGTATCTTTAAATTTATCAAACATTTCAGGAGTATCAATAATTCTATAAACACGGTCAATAAATCTCTTGGCACCTTCAAGTCCACTATCACTCCATGGTAATGAAGCTTCAAGTGGTCCCATAAACATTTCATAAAGTCTAAGTGAATCAGCACCATATTTATTCACAACTACATCAGGATTAATAACGTTGCCTCTAGATTTTGACATCTTTTCGCCATTTGCACCTAAAATCATTCCTTGATGGAATAATTTTTTGAATGGTTCTTTAACACTTACAACTCCTTCATCATAAAGGAATTTATGCCAAAATCTTGCATAAAGTAAATGTAATGTGGCATGTTCTTGCCCGCCTACATAAAGATCTACAGGTAACCAATGATCCAATAATTTTTTATCCGCAATTGCATTTTCATTGTGTGGATCGATATATCTTAAGAAATACCAACAACTACCAGCCCATTGAGGCATGGTATTTGTTTCTCTTAATGCATGTTTACCATCAACTGTTACATTTAACCATTCTGTAAGTCTTGAAAGTGGAGATTCACCATTTCCTGATGGTTCATATTTATCCATTTCTGGTAAAACAAGTGGCAATTCATCATCACTTACTCTTCCTAAACTACCATCATCAAAATGATAAATTGGAATTGGTTCTCCCCAATATCTTTGTCTTGAAAATAACCAGTCTCTTAATTTGTAATTGACTTTAAAACTACCTTTACCAAGTTCAATTAATTTATATGTTATTTCTTCTTTTGCTTCTTCAATATTTAATCCATTGATGAAATCACTATTAATATGCATGCCATCTTCAGTAAATGCTTTTTCACTAACATCACTTTCAATAACTTTTTTAATAGGTAAATTATATTTTCTTGCAAAAGCATAGTCTCTTTCGTCATGAGCAGGAACAGCCATAACTGCACCACTTCCATAACTTGCTAAAACATAATCTGCAATATAAATAGGAACTTCTTGATTATTTATTGGATTAATTGCATAACTTCCAGTAAATACACCTGTTTTATCCTTATTTAATTCAGTTCTATCAAGATCACTTTTTGAACTTGCTTTTTCAATATATTCATTGATTTCTTTTTCTTGCTCTTTTGTTGTAATTTCTTTAACAAGAGGGTGTTCTGGTGCTAAACAACAATATGAACAGCCAAATAATGTATCCGCTCTAGTTGTAAAAACTTCAAAAGTTTTATCAGTACCTTTTACATTAAAAGTAATGACTGTACCTTTAGATTTTCCAATCCAATTTCTTTGAAGTTCGATAGTTGATTTTGGCCAATCAAGCTCATCTAAATCATTTGCAAGTCTATCAGCATAAGCAGTAATTTTTAAAACCCATTGTTTCATAGGCTTTCTAATTACAGGATAGCCACCTCTTTCAGACTTACCATCAATAACTTCTTCGTTTGCTAAAACAGTACCTAATGCGGGGCAAAAATTAACAGGTTTATTTGCAATATAAGCAAGCCCTTTATCATACATTTTAAGAAAAATCCATTGTGTCCATTTATAATAAGTTGGTTCGCAAGTAGTAACTTCCCTATCATAATCATAAGAAAATCCTAAAGATTGGATTTGTTCTCTAAAATGATTAATATTTTTCTCAGTGAAACCCCAAGGGTGTTCATTCATTTTCATTGCATATTGTTCAGCAGGAAGACCAAAAGCATCCCAACCAATTGGATGTAAAACATTGAATCCTTGCATTCTTTTCATACGTGCAACAATATCTGTTGCAGTATAACCTTCAGGGTGACCAACATGTAAACCTTCTCCTGATGGATAAGGGAACATATCTAAAACATAGTATTTTGGTTTACTAAAATCATACGTGTCACAAGCGAAAGTCTTGTGTTCAATCCAGTACTTTTTCCATTTTTGTTCAACAGCAATAAAATCGTAACTCATAGCATTTCTCCTTTAAAATACAAAAACGTCCAACTTAAGGACGTTTATTTACGCGGTACCACCTTAATTCATTTATAAAATATAAATGCACTCTTTGTTTCTAACTTTTTTGTGATGAGATTTTATTTCGCAAATATTAATTTTCACCAACCATTAATTCTCTAAAAAATGCTCAATAAATTAGTTCACGTTAGTGCTAAATATAATACCATAAAATCATATAAATAACCATAATCATAGTTGACTTTTGAGGTGTCATATATGGTTTTTAAAAGGCCATTCAAAATCATAAATGACCTTTTATTGATGTATTCTTATTTTTTAGATTTTACTTCTTTAAAGCGTCTTCATAAAGTTCGATATATTTTTCAGCACTCTTACCCCAAGTATTATCTCTTTTCATGGCATTTGTAACCATAGTTTTAAGAACTTTTTTCTCGTTATAAACAATCATTGCGCTTGAACAGCAACCAATAGCATCAATAACGTTATAATTATCAAAGCCAAATCCATCGGCAGTTTTTTCATTATGTAGTTCAATGTTATATGGAGCCACGCTATCTTTAAGTCCACCAGTTCTTCTAACAATTGGAAGGCTACCATATCTTTGAGCGATCATCTGCCCTAAACCACATGGTTCAAAGGCACTTGGCATAATAAAGAAATCACTAGCAGCATAAAGTTTATGAGCAATATCATCATTGTATCCAATATAGACATAAGTATGTTTTGGATTTCTTCTAATTAAATTATCAAAGAAATCTTCTGCATATTTTTCACCACTACCTAATACAGCAAAAATACCGCCATTGTTCGTAACAAAATCAGCCATGGAAAACATCAAATCTAATCCTTTTTGGTTAGTTAATCTTGAAACAACAGCAAACATTGGAAGTTTTGGATCTAAACCATGTTCTTTGCAGAATGCAACTTTATTAGCTTTCTTTCCTTCAAGAGCATTATCAACACTATATTCCTTATATATAGACTTATCTTTTGTAGAATTGAATTCACCATAATCCATTCCATTTAAAATACCTTCAAAATCATACTTTCTCAAAACCATTTCATACCATAATCCCTTACTACCTTCAGGAGTTGTAAGTTCATAAGCATGAGTTGGTGAAACAGTAGAAATCTTGTCTGCATAATGTATTGCAGCTTTTAAAGTAGAAACTTGATTTTCAAATTGAACATTACCATTTTCATATAAATTAAATGGTAAACCATATAAATCCCATAAAGAACCACTGCCTATATATCCTTTAAATAAAGGATTATGGATTGTTAAAACAGTTTTGATTCCTTTTAAAGATTCGTCATCTTTATATTTTTCTTTAAGCAAACATGGAATCATACCAGGTTGCCAATCGTGAACATGAACAATATCAGCTTTAAAAGGAAGAGCCTTTAAAACTTCAATTGCAGCATTTGCAAAGAAAGCAAATCTTTCGCCATCATCATAATAACCATAGTAATTTGGTCTATCAAAATATTGATCATTTTTAATAAAGAAATATTCGATTCCATCAATCTCTTCATTAAATACTTCAAATTCAAATTTACGCCAATTCATCGACGTAGTTAATTTAAAAACAGGTTTTGCTTTAAGTTTGCTAACTTTACCACATTGTGTATAAAAAGGAACAACTATAGAAACATTATGATTCATCTTAGCAAATTGTTTGCTAAGTGCATAAATTACGTCGGCTAATCCACCAGTTTTGTATATCGGATTAGCTTCACTTGCTACCATTACAATATTCATAATCTAAATATGAGCTCCTTGTGGAATGTATAATGGTTCTTCTTTAGTCCCTTCAACTTCTTTTTTAGTTTCAAAAACACAATGTTTATCAACAACACAATTCTTAAGATGAACACCTTTTTTAACAACAGTATTAGTGAATACTACACAATTTTCAACAGTTGCACCTTCTTCAACTATAACATCACGAGATAAAACAGAATGTTTAACTGTTCCATTAATAGTACATCCATTAGCAACTAAAGAATTCGTAACTTTACATTTTTCGCCATATAAAACTGGTCGAGTATCATGAGTTAAAGTATAAATTGGCCAATCTTCTGGGAATAATGTTTCAGTCATAAGTTTATGATTATCAATACTTTCCATTGAAAGATTAAAGTAATCACTTAAACTTGCGATTCTTCTAAATTCACCCTTATGCTCAATAGCGTTAACTTTCTCAATATATGTCGATAAATACTTAACTAAATCATTTATGGTAAACATTTGAGAAATATCATCAACCTTCTTTAATATCTCTTTTAAATATCCAACATTAAAGACATAAGTTTCAAGACAAATTGTTGCTTTTTTAGTACGGCAATCATTAGTTTCGAATTTTTGAACATCACCAATTGGATCAACAACACAACGCATTGCACGATATAAAGATGGATCATCTGCATTATCAACATTAGCAACTAAACAACTCATTTGTCTATTTGATTTGATGTGTTCTTCAAGTACTTTGTTATAGTCAACATGTCCAATAAAGTTAACTGGGCAAATTAATACATACTCAACATTTGTATCATATAAGAACCAATCATTTTCAATAATATTATGAATATCAGTATTGAATTGAGGATTTAATAAACCTCTTTCATTTAAGAAAATATTTTGGAATCCAGTTTTTGGATTTCTTAAATATGTATTTTTACCACCAAGATGTTTAATAATTGAACGACTATGATCTCTAACTAAAATACCAATTTCATCGACTCTACTATTTGTTAAGTTTGATAAAGTAAAATCAATAAATGCATAACGACCAAGATATGTGGTTGACGCAATTGGACGATTTTTTGTTAATAAACCTAAATTTGATTGATTGTGTAAATCAATAAGAGCAATTACATTATTCATAATTATTGCAAACTCCTTTCGTAGTCAATTAAAACAACATCATCACTATCTTTATTAATAACATCTTTTTCTTTAATTGTTGTCCCTGGAGAAATAATTGCATTATTAACATAAGCACCTTCTTTGATAGTAACACCAGGCATTAAAACACTATTTTTAACGACAGCACCTTTTTCAACGGCGACTTCGTTTGAAATAACGCATTGATAAACATCACCATGAATAACAGCACCTTGATTAACTAAACAATCTCTAACTACACCATCGTCAGCAATAAATTGTGGTTGAGAATGTGTATCTTCAGAATAAATTGTTGGAAATTCATCAAAATCAATAGTTTCACTATTTCTCTTTGATGGTAAAAGCTCCATATTTGCTAAATGCAAACTTTGAAGAGTTCCAACATCTCTCCAATAACCTTTAAATCTATAAGCATAGATTGCTTTATTTTGTGCTAAGAAACTTGGAATAATATTTTTACCAAAGTCATGTTCGCTCTTAGGATCTTTATGATCTTCAATAAGTGCTTTTCTAAGTTCTTTATAGTTGAAAATATAAACACCCATCGAAGCTAAATTCGATTTTGGCTCTTTTGGTTTTTCAACGAATTTGGTGATTTTATCATTATCTCCAACTTCCAAAATGCCAAATCTTGAAGCCTCTTTCCAATCAACCTCAATAACACTTATTGTGCAAGCTGCATTAAATTTTTCATGAAGATCAATCATTTCATTATAAGTAGTTTTGTAAATATGATCTCCTGATAAAATCAAAACATAATCTGGATCTTGACCATCTAAAAAATCAAGATTTTGATAGATTGCATCAGCAGTTCCTTCATACCAGTTCAAACCTTCTTCAGTTTGACGTGGAGGAAGTGCAACACAAAGTGATTGGACTCCATTAAAGCCCCATTTTTCCCCATCCCCAATATAGTTGTTTAAGGCAACAGACTCATATTGAGTTAAAACTCCACAGTGGGAAATGCCAGTATTGGCTACATTTGAAAGGCTGAAATCGATAATACGATATTTGCCTCCAAAATAAACCGCAGGTTTCGCAATCTTTTTGGTTAATGCTTGAAGACGCGTCCCCTTTCCACCAGCTAGAATCATCGCAACAACTTTTTTAGCCATATAATTTCTCCTTCCTTAGAAATATTAATAACTATTTTTGCCTTTTTTCATATAATCTTACACAACTACTATTCTTATCGTGCAAGGTAACAAGTGTTTCATCGACAAGTTCGCTAATATCGGCGACCTTATCGCTAGGAGCACTTAAGATAACTTGTAAATTAAATTTTCTTAATAAACGGACAGCTTCTTTAATTCTATTTCTATCCATTTTAGAGAATGCTTCATCAAATATTATAATACGAATTGTGTTCGCAAGTTCACCTTCTTCATGAACATGATAAAGTTGAGCGAAAGAAGAAAGTACACTAATGTAGAATGGAGTTTGAGTTTCACCACCAGATTTCTTCTTTAACATCTTAGAAAGTCTTTGCTCATCTTTAGTGTCAATATTGGTAACAATTAAGTCAAAGTCGAGATAACTACGATAGTCAGTGAATTTTTCAATATTAGACATTAATTCGCTAGTCTTATCTCCCTTATCATTAATATCAACAATTTGTTTAAACAAATCTTCCATTACATCCTTATATTTATTAATGAATTCGGTTTCATCTTCGCCACTCTCTAATATCATATCATCTTTTAGCATATCATAGTATCTACGATAAACTTGACTTGGTTTAACTGTAAATTTATAAGAGTCTTTACCGAATTGAGATTGCGCTAAAGCAACATTTAAATTCTCGATTTGATCTTCAACATCTTCGATTGCAGATCTTAATTTAAAGATGAAATCATCCTTAAATTGTTGAATTGCTTTGTTATAACTATCATTAATTTTCTCTTGATATTGAGGAAGTTCAACATCTCTAAATTCAACAAGTTCTGCTTCATATTTTTCATTACTTTCATCGGCTGGATCGTAAGAAAGATGATAATCATTTACGTAATCTCTTCTTAAAGATCTAACTTGCCCAAAAATATTATTTACAAGGTATTGTAAACGAGAAAGATTGACGTTATTTTCTTGATAAATTTGAAGAACAGTCTTTCCTTTTTCTAATTGCTCATTAAAAATTGGTAATGCCTTTTCATCAACCATGAATGGATCATAGTTATTCTTCAAATTTTCTTCTTTAACTTTAATTGAATTTTCTTCTTGAACAATCTTTTCTTTCTTTAAGTTTTCGATTTCTTTTTCAAGATTACCCTTTTCAATTAAGGATTGCTCTTTATTTTCATTTAAATCTTTAATATCTTGTTCAACATCTTTTAAACGTTTATCAAGTGATTCAATTAATGTTGTATCGTGTTCTTTAAGTTGATCATCAACATATTTAATTGTATTTTCTAAACCTTTAATTTGAGTAGAACGCTCGATTAAAACGAAATTATTTGCAATTTCATTTGTGTTAATAACTTCAAGTTCATTAGCTTTATTAATTAAAAGACTAATTTTCTTGTATACTTCAAGATTTTTAATATTTGCAGTCAATTCTTTTCCTTTTTCTTCTAAGAAACGTTGATCCAAAGTTCTGCCAATAAATGATTCTTGATAAAGTTTTGGATTAATTTGTTGAAGTGCAAAATTACGATATAAATCGCAATTTTTAGTAATACCATTCATGGTATTTCTAGCTTCTTCAATGGAATTTGCTTTATATAATCGACCAATTAAGTAATTTGTATATGCTCTTGCACCTTCATGGTCAGTAATAATTTCATCAGCCAAACTACCATTTTGTGCGACATAATTCTTTTCAATAATTCTTTCTTGATCAACCAAACTTGTACCATAATAACGATATTCAAGTAATAAATTTCTTAAAATCTTATAAGCATCTAAGAAATATTTAGGTTCAACAAATAAATTAAATTTTTGCCCATAAAGGAATCCTTCAATAGCATTGCTCCAACTTAAATCTTTAATATCAATTAAATCAGCAAAAATATCTACATCTATATGTTTATGATATTTATCAAATAATCCATCTTCTAATCTATGTTTGATTGTTACAAGTCTTTGGTCATATGATTTGCTTCCTTTTTTAATATTAACTTCATCGTCTCTTAAAGTTGCAATTTTCTTTTCAATATTGAAAACTGAACGACTTAAAGAAACTGATAATGAAGAAACTTTGTTTTTAAAAGAAGTTAAAACCACTCTGAAGTTTTCAAGTTTTTCTTTAGTTAATGTAGTTACATTTTTAAGTTCATCCTTTTTAAATTTTTCACAAAGGTCTTTGACTTTAATTGCTTCATGCTCTAATTCAATTAATTCTCTAACACGATCTTCATCCAAAATGTCCTTATTAATCGCATCTAATTCACGTGTGAGATTTGTTGTAGCAGCCAAATATTCATCACAATATTTAGTAAGGTTTTGAGTAACAACATCTTGATCTCTAAGAATTGATTTAATCTTTTCTTCAGCATCTTTTTTCTCACTTAAAAGTTCATCAGTTAAACGAATTGTATCGTTGTCTGCTTTATCTTGAATAATTCTTAATCTACGTTTTTCAAGTTCAGCAAGATTTCCATTGAATTCAGCAATTCCTAATTCTATTTCACGAATTCTTTGAGTGCACTTTAAAACTTCATCTTTATAAGCTCCAAGTTTTTGCTTACTAGATTCAAGTTCGCACTTTTCAATAATATATTTAGAGATTTGGAAATTATCTTTATGGGCTTTATATAAATCATATAAATTCTTGATTTCCGTTAATCTATCAACACGTTTTTTAATATTTTCTGCTTCGTTTTCAAGTCTTTTATAATTCAAAATATTGCTTTGAAGATGACCTAATTCAATATTTTGTTGTGGATCGCAAACATATTGAGTAATAAATGAAGTAATATCAGTAATTGGAGTAAAAGATGTAGATTTCTTCAAAAGACTAAAATATTTATCTTTTAATCCACCGAATTTACGCTTTAAAAATTCTTGATATTGTCTATTGCTATCAAAGAATTGATATTTTCCTGAATAATTTTCACTAAAGAATTGACTAAGACGTTTGTATTCTAATGGCAATTTATTTTCAACAAAACCATTTTCAGGCATCTTATCATTTAAAGAGAAGAAATGATGTTCTTCGCTACCATCTTCAAATGAATCAAAAACAATACCCATAAGTGAATATTCTTTGTTCACATCGTCATAAATTTCTAAAACGATATAAGAAGTAAATCTTCCATTACGAAGATATTTAAATCCATTGTTATCAACATCATCACCAATTTCGCCTCTTAAATATCCTCTTAAAGTACGGCTAGATTTTTCCATAGCGGCCTTATTAAAACTTCTACCACTTGTATCGCCAAGTAATACAACTTCAATAGCATCAATTAATGTTGATTTACCACTACCATTAACACCTGTCAAGAAAACAATTGGTTTAACATCAATAGTTTCATTCCAAAAATAATGCCAATTAATTATTCTTATTTTGGTTATAGTCTTCATAACTATCCTCCTTGTCTTCTCTACCTAATGCGGTATTTTCAAGTCCTTGATTGTTAATCTTGTCTAAAGCTTCACTCATAGCAACAATCTTATTGTTATCAAGTGCATAAATAATTGAAGGAAGAATATAAAAACTAACGTTCCCTTCATCATAACTTCCACTGACTTTTGAAATAATGTTATGGTTTGCTAAAAATCTTAGAGATTTTGAAATTTGTCTACCACTCAACTTCTTTCCAGGCATGGTAATTCCATGTTCAAACATGATTTTTATAAGGCCTGGTGTAGTGATATAGATTGCATCGTTTGTTTGAGAACCTTCTTTTTTCTCATCTTCATAAATCAAACGAAGTGTAAATAAAAGTAAACTTGTTTCTCTATCAAGTCTCAATCTATTTTCTTCATATTCATTTGATAAACAAATAACACCACTAACAACATCTTTTTCAATATGCCATCCACTATACTTAAGATAATCTTCAATGAGATTAAAGTAACGTTCAATAAAACGATAGTTTGGATTTGTTCTCATCATTTTTTCACGTGCATCAAAAACATCTCTAACCACAAATCCTTTTAAAAGCAACACATTAACAACATGAGAAAATTCACGTTGATCAGCTACAGGTATTTTAATAAATTCTTCTTCAAACATATTAAATGGCTCCCTTTCTATGGAAAATCAAATTTGGAACAATGTAATCTCCATTCTTAATCTTTTTATCATCAACTATTTCAACAGTATAGAAACAACTTTCATCATCTTTTTTAATAGTCGCTAAAATTAAACAAACAAATGCATCAAAGTTTGGAAGTAAAATATCTTTAGTCTTTAAATCATTATCGCTTCCGAAAGCTTTTTCCATAAATTCGTAAACTCTTTCATCAGTATAAATATTTTTAGTTTCTTCAAGGAAACTATCCATGATGAATTGACTGGCATCATCAAAATTAACAATTTCAAGTGGAGTACCATCAAATTTGAATTTTCTTAATAATGGTAAGGAAACTGAATCGCTATCAATATATCCTTGTTCTGAAAACCCAGAACAATCTTGCATCATTGATAATATTTTCGCTAATTCACGACCATTCGAGGTATTTTTAGCATACGCTTTAAAAATATTTTCAAGATGACCTTTAATTGTTCTATCACTGTTATTAAGATAAAGAATCTTACTAGCACTACTCTTTGTGTAAGCACTATTTTCTTTATCGATAGAAGAAATTAATTCATTGATTGTTTCATATGTATCAGTAATATAATTGATTCTTTCAATAATATCTCTTTCAATTTCTTTTTTGTTGTTGTTTGAAGCACTTAGTGCAGCTTGTGAAACAAGTTTCTCTCTTAATTCTTTATTTGAAACCCATTTTTCTAAAATTTTGATAATTGGTCTTTTAAATTTGGCAACACTATCAAAAGTTTTTAATGGATGATAATATCTATCACTTATTTTTGTTTTATAAACATCAAAATAAGAATGTAAAACTTTATTTGTATCAAAAGTTTTTCCAAGTCTTGTTTGGAAAATACGAATTGAATGAATCAAAGTTATTAACTCAACTTTAAGTTTTTTAGTATTTTCATAACATCTAGCTAAAGTTGCATACATTAATTCATCTGGTTCGTCATCCTCTACTTTAAGTTCACTATAAGTTGAGTGAACTAAGGACAAATATGGCGCAGTTTCATCACTAATAATTTCATTAAAAGATTTCAATAATGCGATTGAATATTGTGGTAAAACAATTGTTTCTTCAAATGTTTCAGGATCAATTGCAACGTTAATCCAACCAGTTTCTTCAAGCCTTCTAATAATAAAAGCGGCTTTATTACTAACAGATGATCCGATCAAAACTTCATCACTTTCATCCAAATCATCAATTTCTTCTTCTGTATAATCAAATTTCTCAACAAAAGAAGCGTTTTTATCTTTCAACGCTTTCAAAAAATCTTGTTTGTTAATTAATGCTTCATCGTTTTGCAAAAGTTCGAAAAGCACAACAAGACTTTCTGCATATATAGTTCGATTTTTTCCGGCAAAAATCGAGAAATAATTCGAAGGCAATATATCAAACAAATCCATTTAATTTCTATCCCTAAAATAACAAAAAAATTATATCATAATTAAGTGGTTATAAAAAGAAAAAATCATCCATTTTTTTGTCGGTTTTTAGGCATAAAAACAACTATTTTTTTACTAAATTTAATTAAATGTACTTAATATTTTGATTAAATATTTAATACTTGAAATGGCTTGTCTTTAGTGCTATTATTAATCACGCTGATTTAAAGGAGGAAAAACGAAATGTCAAGAGTATGTCCTATTACAGGTAAAGGTCCATTATCCGGAAATACAAGATCACACAGTTTAAGAACATCACGTAGAAGATGGAATGTTAATTTACATACATATCAAGTCGTGATTAACGGAAAACCTTATAAAGTTAGAATGAGCGCTAGAGCATATCGAACCCTCAATAAATCACCTAAAGAGAACTAATTATAGGCCTTCTTCATGAAGGCTTTTTTAGTACCCTAAACGATTTATAAAATGATTCGAATAGTTCACGAAAAAATCATATATGGTTCTTTTGGAAAATTATAATTTTAAACTCATTCACAAATGAATTTGTTATGATTGGAGCGAATGTTTATGGAAAATAAGACAAATGTCATGAGAATATTAGACAAAGCAAAAATTAAATATAATTTTTTAGAATGCACAAATGAACCTTTTGTATCAGCCGAAGCAATATGCAAAGATTTAAATTTAGACCCTGAAAAAGATTTTAAGACGCTTGTTACCGTTGGAAAATCACATGTGAACTATGTATTTTGTATTCCGGCAAATAAAACTTTAGATCTTAAAAAAGCTGCAAAAGTAGTTAACGAAAAAAACATTGAAATGATTCCATTAAAAGATTTATTAAAAACAACTGGTTATGTACATGGAGGCTGTTCGCCTATTGGTATGAAAAAACAGTTTAAAACAGTTTTTGATATATCAGCTAAAAATTTTGAATCAATATTTTTTAGCGCAGGAAAAGTTAACGAAATAGTTGAAGTTAATGTTGAAGATATACAAAAAGTAATACCATGCGTTTTCGATGATATTACAAAAGATACTTTATAATCAAACTAAACTTATGATCGGCAAACCCATCCGCCATAAGGATCCATTTGGCAATTATAATTATGTGGAAATAATACTGGTAGATTTACAAAAAAAGCTATTAAATAAATCACAAAGAAAATAACTCCTAATATTAAACCAATAGAAGCACATACAACAGTTGCAACTCTATTTGTCTTAACTCCTTTAATTAACCCTATAATTCCAAAAATAATAGCAAGAATTGGAAACCAACATAAACATAATGAAGCAATACCAAATCCTAATCCATCCCCACCTTCGCCTTTAGGAATTTCTTTTTTTGGTAAAACCTGTTTTTTGCCGCAACTAGTGCAATAAACTGCATCATCAGCTATTTCTTTTCCACAATATATACAATATTTCATTTTCAGTACCTCTTAAGCATTTAAATTCTATACCTAATCAATTAATAAACATAATAAAATAATGTCGATTAAAAGTAGAAATTAACTTTATTACAATTTATTAAGTGTTTTCTTATAAAAATAGTTATTTTCTATTTAAAACCTAAATATTAGAATTCATTTTTTCGTTTTCAATATATTTAGGAACATCTGTATATTCGATACCTAACCCAACTGAAAAAATTCCATATATAATTTGCTCAGCTCTTTTCATAAAATCACGATCTTTAATTGTTAATTTAATATCTTCTTTATGTGCTTTAAGCGCCTTTAAATATGCGCATAATTCAACGATATTGCTATTTAAAAATATTGTTTCATAGATTTTTATTCTATTTTTGGATTCAGAAACCCAAATTGGTGGCACTTCATTAAGTTCTTTAATTAAATCATTTATTTTTTCTTTCTTTGGTAGTTCATGCAATAATTCGCTTCTACTCACAGGAATTTTAATTTTGGCAGTCATATTCGTTCTAAAAGGCGATTGTAAAACATAATATTGTTGTTTTGCACCATTAAATTCAATTTCTTCAAAATCTATAATCTGCAAAACACCATATAAATTGTGTAAAACATATTCGTTTTTTTCAAACATTTTTATCCTCCTAAAAATTAAAATATTACCCTAACCCTATTTAGATTTCCCGATGTTTTTCAGCAAAAAATCTCGATATCGATTTAATATTAGCATAATTTTCTTCGAATTTCTAATTCAAAAACACTCAAAAATGTTTGATTTTTCAAAAATATTTGTTTAAAATTTTCCGCATTAATGTGTTTTTATCTTTTGATATTGTAAGTCCAATTAATGAATTTGGAGGTAAAAACATGAATGAAAATATTATGGCATATAAGCCAATTAAGTCTACCATTTGGAAATTAGGTATTCCAATGGTTTTATCAATGATTCTTCAATCGCTTTATAACGTAATTGACACAATTTTTGTTATAAATATGGGCGAACAAGGTGTAAAAGCAAACTTAGCTTTAACATATGCCTTCCCTATTCAAATTTTGATGATTGCAATAGGCGTAGGAACTGGAATTGGCATTAATGCATTATTATCCAAAGCACTCGGTCAAAAAGATATCGATCAAACAAAAAAGATAGTTGGAAACTCGATTTTTATAGGCATTATTATTTCAGTAATTTTTCTAGTATTTGGATTATTTTTTACAGACAATTTTATTAAAATATTAACTAATGATTCTGAAGTGATTTCTCTAGGTTCTCAATATTTAAAAATTTGTTGTGTTTTTAGTTTTGGATGCATTGGTTTTGCGATTTTTGAAAGATTTCTGCAAGCTAGTGGCAAAACATCCCTTTCAATGATTGCTCAAATTTCAGGAGCAATTGTTAATATTATTTTAGATTACGTTTTTATTTATCCATTGAATATGGGAATTGCTGGAGCTGCCTATGCAACTATTATTGGGCAAATAGTTTCATTAATTATTTGCATCATTCTCCACTATACGATCAATAAGGAAGTTAAAAATTCACTTAGTGGTTTAAAACCAAATTTAGAAATTATAAAAAATATATATAAAATTGGTTGGTCAGCTATGCTTATGCAAGGATTACTAGCAATTAGCATGTTTATAATTACAGCAATTATGGGATTAAATAAAAATTATGGCGAACTTATTCAGGGAACATATGGAATTTACTATAAAATTTATCAAATACCTTTAATGGCTTGTTTTGGTTTAAGCAACGCTTTGATTACATTATTATCGTTTAATTTAGGAATAAATGATAAAGATAGAGTCAAATCAATTTTGATTAATGGAGTTATTGATGCATCCATTTTAGGATTAATATTCACTATTATTTTTGAAGTTTTTGCAGGTCAAATCGCAAAATTATTTGGTATAGCAAGTGGTACAAATAATAATGAAATCATAGATTTATGTAAAACAAGCGTTCAAATCGCTTCAATTGGTTATATTTTTATGGGATTTTCGATAGGTGTTCAAGGCGAATTACAAGCAAATCAAAAAGCAATTACACCACTTATTACAGCATTACTTAGATTAATTATTTTGGTTATTCCATTTGCCTTGATTTTTATAAATTCAAACAACCCAACTAAAAATATTTGGTTTGCTTTTCCAATTGCAGAATTTTTAACATCAATAATTTCATTATTTATTTTTCTAAAAATGTATAGAAGAGTTATTTAATAGCAGACATTTTTTCTAATGGAAGCGATAGCTCATCTTCATAGACGTCTTTTACTTCAACTACTTTAACTTCTTTTAAACTACCATCATATGTGCCAACAATGATTTTATCGCCTACTGATGCATTATTTTTAGGATCAATATAATCATAAAGCTTACCACCTTCATTAAATGCTATAGATACAACATGGTAATTTTTATGTATATCTTTCATTGATTTTGGGATGTATACAATTTCATTAATATTAAAACCAATAATTTTATCTTTCTTTCCAAATTCGACTGTAAAAATTATGTTTTCGTTATTAACTTGCATCTTTAAAATTTTATTATTTTCTAAAACTTTGATTTCTTTTTCAATTATTGGGTCCTTTGTTTTTATTACAAACTCAAGCTCTTTAACTCTTTCATTAAATGAATAATCTTCAACTAAAATATCGACGAATTTAACTCTTTCAAAATCATTTTTTGGTTTAATAAATAATTTGAAGCACTTTTCATTGACTATCTTAACATCTGTTTCAAAAACACTATTTTCTCCTAAATCATTTTCATAATCTTTTAAAACATAGCCATTAAATTCTTCGCTAATTAATCTATCTCCGTACTTAAGTTCCTTCTTTAATGCAAATATAGATTTATTTATTGAATTTGCTAAACCAATATCTCCAACATAATGTGATGACTTTATCCTAGTTTTTATAGCGGTTCGAGCTCTTAAAAAATAAACATAAGCTGCTTCAATATCTTTATCTACTCCAACTCCATCTTTCAAGAAAGATCCAATTCTTAAGGCGACATCGGCATATTTTGAATCATCAGTTTCAAAATAATATAGAAGATTTTGTTCGTAAATTGTTGAAATTAATTTGAAGGCTGTTTTTTCATCTTTTGTCACACCATAACCATGTTTAAAACAATCGGATAATTTGTATGTTGCTTCAAATAACCCACCACTTAAATGCGCAATCGAAAAATACTTAAATGCTTTTTCATAATCAGGTATTCCATTATTGCTTTTCCCATAATAATAAATATAACCAAGTACATTTGCTATATATGGATCTGGCTTCATTTTTATTGTTTTCAAAAATAAACTTTCAGCTTTTTTATAATCAACATTATAACCATTTTCACCACAATAATAATTAAATCCAAGTTCTTTTAATCCGTAAAAATTACCTAAATCTACTAGTTTTTGCACATTCTCAATATAGAATTTTCTGGCTTCTTTTTGAAGTATGATATCTCTAGTCAATTCAATAGCTTCACGCATGAATAAAATAAGAAAACATGAGGTTTTTTCATCATATTGCCTTTCATTTCTTGGCAATTCATTTTGCCTAATTAAGTCATTTAAAATAAGTATTGAATCATCAATATTTGAAAATATATTATCAATATGCTCATTATCTAAAGATTTTATAAAAATCTTAATTATATTATCTTCATTTTCTAAAAATGGA
>CAVGUA010000010.1:10182-12499 GCA_963632335.1 Parabacteroides goldsteinii | reverse complement strand
GTTCAACATCATCTAAAAAATATCTATCAAAAACATATTTATCATCAATTTTAAAACATAAAATATATTTCAAATCATCTTCTAATTCTGACATTGTTATTTTTTCATTTTTAAATTTTTCTTTTTCTAGAAAAGCAACTAAATCTCTCAAAGTAAAATGATAAGCATTTTTCAATTTTAAAAATATTGCTTCATTATAATATTCAGATTTAAATTCTGCATCTAATGTAGTTTCTCCCCTAATAATGCTTCTTAATAGCGTTTCATCAACATCAATAAATATAAATTCATCACATTTTTCAAAATCACTATCTGAATAAAAACAAGAAAGATAATACCCTTTCTTTTTGAATTTTTTAGTATACCTATCAGCCATAATTGCCCCCTTAAAATTTAATAATATTATAGTAAACCATCCACAAACATTTTTGGACAACAAATGATAATAATTAAATAAATAGATAATTTTTCAAGTTAATGCATCCAAACACAAAATTTTAAATTTATATGATAATAGCGAAATAAAATCATAAGTGAAATAAAAGCCTAGTGATTTTTTAGTAGTTTTTCTTGTTTCAAAAGAATGCAAAAAAGAAAACCATTTAAATAAATCACAAAAATAAAAATTAAAATAGTAAAATAATAAGGATTGTTCAAGGAGATTAACATGAATAAAAACGATTTTAAAGAAATAAGAATAATGGATAATTTTTATCAAACATCATCATTTTTCCCAATGCCACTTTGTTTAATAGGTACTTTAGATGAAAAAGGCGAATTAACATCATTTGGCGCATATTCTCTTGTTTTTCCATATTACATTGCTGGAAAAGATTTCTATGCAATGGTATTGGAGTGCAGAAATTCATCAAATACAGCAAAAGGAATTTTAAGACATGGAAAATGTACAATTAATTTCTTGCCTTATACTAAGAAAAATTTTGAGGTACACGTCAATCTTGGATTCCCAGGTGATACACCTGAAGAAAAAATGAAAAATTTTAAATTTTCATTGCGTGATTCTGAATCAAGTAAATTAGATAAGAAAAATAAATATCCAAAAATTATAAATGAAGCTTTACAAGTTTTTGAATGCACATGGGTTAAAGAATTAGACAATGCTCAAGATGATAAAGTTTTAGATGAATATAATGGTCCATATCATAACTTTAATGGAATTACATCAAAATATGGTGCACATTTTATTTTGAAAATAGATAAAATTCTTTTAAAAGAAAATTATTATAATTCGCTAATTAATGGTGTAACTAAACGTAATTTTTGCCCACTACCAACAAACTGGGGTTATCGTGATTCTAAAAACTTTTGGTGCTCACCATATCGTAAACCATCACCAGTTGGTATTCCAAACCGTGAAGTAGATCTAACTTCCCTTAGATATGCTGCAAAAAGACTTAATACTGATGTAAAATTCACAGATGATGCATTGAAACAACTCGTAAAAGTTCCACGTCCATTTTTGAAACTTGTCTTACAAGGTTGCGTTGATTGGGCAAACGAAAATAACGTCAAAACAATCACTGAAGTTGAAATGAAAATCATTTCTGATAAACGTTCAAAAGAGAAGAATAAGAAAAAATAATTTGAATGCTGGTTAATCCCAGCATTTTTTAATATTTATAAACTAAAAACTATAACTATTACTATTCCGCCAACTAATAGACATAATCCGAAAATCGATTTCTTTGAAAACTTCTCTTTTAAAATTATCCATGAAAATAACATTGTGAGCAAAATAGATAATTTGCCAATTGAATTAACAGCAATTGGATTTACCCCTTCAGTATTTAATGCATAGTATTCACTTAACCACGCAACTCCAGTAGCGAGTCCAGATAAAGTAAGATATATCCAATTCTTTTTCGTAATCTCCTTTGCTTTTTTGTAATCTTTTTTGACAAGAACGATTGCTCCTGCAAATATAAAAACAACTATTGTTCTATATAGAGTTCCTAAATCAGAAGAAATTCCTTTTAATCCAATTTTGCAAAATAAAGAAACAAAACTAGCAAAGACAGCAGATAAAATTGCACATATTAACCAACTTTTTGATACTTCTTTAGTATCTTCTTTTTTATCTATCATTAGTATTGTTCCAATAAGCATCAATAACATAGATAAAATTAACATTACAATGGTTAATGGATCTCCATTTTTTGTTGTATCACCAAAAAAGAAAATCATAAATAAAATACTTGTTAAAATAAAACTAGATTTATCAATTGGCGCTACTTTATTAATATTGCCTAATTTTAAAGCTTTAAAATAAAATAACCATGAATAGCCTGTACAAACT
>CAVGUA010000010.1:0-10172 GCA_963632335.1 Parabacteroides goldsteinii | reverse complement strand
AGAAAAAGCCAATTTTGAAAATTCAAACTTGATGTCTGAGTTAAACTACCAGTTATTAAACACAAAACTAAAGAACAAATGATTACAATTCCAGTTCTATAAAATGTTGCAAAATTAGAATTGATATTTTTCAAACCAACTTTAGCACATATTGTCGTCATTGACGTAGCAAACGCACTTAATAGAGCTAAAAATAACCATAACATAATTTATTTCCTTCTTTACTAAAAAATTCTCGCCATAATGGTGAGAATTTTAAGTTTTAAGTTTCCCATCATTCAAGTTTTAGCACCTTGTTTTAACAGGTTGCTGAAGAGTCATAGAGCTTGTCTCTCATCTTCTCTTGATGGCTTTAATATTCTAGAATTATTTTACGATAATTTCACTATTATTCTAAAAACTTGATGTGTTCTTTTACATTCTTATTAAATAAACCTTCTGAGACTTTAATTGATGAATTAATCTTCTTAAAGTCTCTTAAACTATTTTTCATATACTGACAATCATTTGTATAACTATTTGCAAATAAAACAACTTTACCTTTATATCCATCTAATTTTTCTATAAAAGTTGCTATAGGCATTGGAAATGTATACCACCAAATAGGAAAGAAAAGTAAGATTTCGTCGTACAAATTTAAATTAACATCAATATCTTTTATTTCTGGATGAATATTATTATCAATTTCATCTTTAGCTTCATGATATGCACATTCATCATAATCACTTGAATATGGTTTTACTCTTTCAATTCTAATTACATCAATTTCTTTTATTTCTTTTTTGATATCTTCAACCAATTTTTTTGTATTATTTGAATAACTAAAATAAGCTATTAATCTTTTCATAAAAAGTAACCTTCCGCTATATTAATTTTAAATATTCTTCATCATTTACTGCTTCACACCATTCATTTGAAGCCCCAACAGCAGGAACTTCAAGAGCAACATGTGTAAACCAATGATCTTTTGTGGCTCCATGCCAATGTTTAATTTCAGGAGCTATATAAACCACATCTCCTGGATGAAGTTTTCTCGCTTCCTTTCCAAATTCTTGATACCACCCTTCTCCATCTGTGCAAAGTAAAATTTGACCTCCTTTATGATGGATATGCCAATTATTTCTGCAGCCTGGTTCAAATGTGACATTATATACGCCAACACCATTAATATTTAATGGTTTAAGATAAGATTTTCCGATAAAATATTTAGCAAAATTTTTATTTTCTTCGCCTAAGCCAAATAATGAATCAGACGAATTCATAACCTTTGTATCAGAATAAACTTCTCTAACAATTGGGAAAACTGCCCACGCATTTGGCCAACCTACATAGAATGCTAAATGAGTAATAATCTCCACCATTTCTTCTTTAGTAACGCCATGAAGTTTTGCATTATTAATGTGATATTTTAAAGAATTATCAAATATACCTTTTGTCATTAACGCTGTAACTGTAATAATGCTGCGATCTCTTAAAGATAATTTATCTTCTCTACTCCAAACTTCTCCAAATAAAATGTCATCGTTTAAATGAGCAAACTCAGGAGCTAACTCGTCAAGTTGTTTATGTCCTGCATCTTGTTTCATAAATAAACCTCACATTTGTTTATTGTAGCAAGGAAAAATATCGGCTTCTCCATAAGTGTGAATTTTATCCATATCGCATAATATTTTCATATCTTCATCACTAATTACAAAATCAACGTCAAAATTTGATTTCATATGCTCTTTATTTTCACTCTTTGGTAATGAAACAAGTCCGAGTTGCAAAGTATAACGAACACATAATTGAGCTATGGAAACATTATATTTCTTCGCCATATTCAAGACTTTTTCATCGTTGAGCAAAGCCCCATGAGCAATTGGTGAATATGCTTCAACTACAATATCATGTTCTTTACAATATTTAATTAATTCGAAATCAGTATTACTTATATGTGTTAAAATTTGATTAACCATTGGCTTAACATCTGAATTATTAATGATATTTTCAAGATCATATATTTCAAAATTTGAAACACCAATAGCTTTAATTTTTCCAGCTTTATAAAATTCGCAAAGTGCTTTCCAAGCTTCTAAATTCCCTTTTTCATAGTGATTGCCTTTTCTAAATTCTTTCCATGGTTCAGGACAATGAATTATCATTAAATCTATATAATCAACGCTTAATTTATTGAAAGATTCTTCAATGCATTTTTTAGCTTCTTCATAATTTTTGGCTTCAGCAATAAGTTTAGTTTGTAAGAAAATATCCTCTCTTTTTAAATTGCTCTTTTTTATAGCTTCACCTACTCCTCTTTCATTTTTATAAGCCTCAGCAGTATCAATATGACGATATCCTAATTCAAAAGCATTTAAAACAGCTTCGCAAACTTTTGAATCATCAATTAACCATGTTCCTAACCCAATTTGAGGAATCATTACACCATTTGATAATCTTAATTTATTGTTCATAAATAACCTCCAAAAATATATTGATTTAATATATTGATTTTATAATAAGACCTAAAGTATACTTGAGGTCAAGAAAAATTTTAAAAATTTTGGAGGTCTTTTATGTACACAATCGGCGAAGTTTCAAAAATGATGAATTTATCCGTTCCAACAATTAGATATTATGATGAAGAAGGATTGTTACCAAATGTAAAAAGAGATAATAATGGTAATAGAATATTTGATGAAATAGATATTAGAACTTTTACAATGATTAATTGTTTAAAGCAAACTGGTTTAAAGATTAAAGAAATAAAAGCCTTCATGGATTTATGTAAATTAGGTAACGATTCTTTAAAAGATAGATTAGACTTTTTCTATGAACAAGAAAGAAAAATAATTGATCAAATTAAAGAATTAAATAAATGTTTAGCATTAATTAAATTTAAAGAATGGTATTACCAAACTGCTCTAGATCATAATAATGAAAATTATGTTAAAAATTTAAAACTCAATGATTACCCAAATGAAGCAAAAAAGAATTATTTGATTAGTCATCCAGAAAGATAAATTACTTAGTGTTTTCTTGAGCTTTTTTAAAACATTCTAGCAAAAACTTTTTTGCTTCTTTTCCTAATTTTGTTTTGCTTCCAAATAAATCAAAAGCATGATAACAGCCTTTAAATTCTTTAATATCAACTTCAACTCCAGAGTCTTTTAATTTATTAAAATATTCTATTGTTTCATCATAAAAAGGTTCGATTGTGCCAATATAAGTGCATGTATGAGGTAAATTTTTCAAGTTTGACTCTCTAGCAGGTGCAGCGTAACTTGGAATATTATTTTTGTCTAATCCTTTAAGATATAATTCCCAAGCAATCTCATTAGATTTTGTGTTCCATACAGGCGCATCATTATTTTTAGAAGATTTTGTAATGCTTCGGTCATCAAGCATAGGATAAAGTGGCATTTGAAAAGCAATTTTAACTTCATTTTTATCACGCGCATAAATGCACAAAGCTGCAGCTAATCCTCCTCCTGCGCTTTCTCCACCAACAAAAATTTGGTTTTTATTTATACCTAAATTTTCTGCATTATCATTCATCCATTTTAAGGTTAAATAGCAATCTTCTAAAGCTTTAGGATATGGGGCCTCTATAGATTTTGTATAGTCGGGCATAATCGTTATACTAAATCCATCTTTTGAAAATAATGAAGCAAACATATAATCTTGTTCTGGTAAACCTATTGCATAGCCTCCGCCATGAATCCAAAGAACACCTGTAACCGATTTATTTTGCATTTTCTTTTTAGATCTACAAACTAAAACTCTTAATTGAGATCCGTCTTTTCTTTCTAAATAAATGGTTTCAACTTTTGTACTTTTACTAAACCAATGTCCTTTGATATATTTATCCATTATTTTGTTACATTTTCTGAAAATTTCTTCAGTAAAAAATGGATTGATTTTTCTAATACATTTGCCAACAAATCTTATTCTTCTATCTATATCACTATTTTTGATATTGTATTTGCTTTTCATATCTATAAAAATTATACAATGTTTCAAAATACAACAAAAAAGCAGAAAACTGCTTGTTTCCTGCTATCAAAATTTTCAATATTTAAAATTAGTTCGCACTTGCTGTTGAATAAAAAGTACTATAAACACTATTTGTTTCAACTAAAATTGAATTTTGGTTTAAAGCAATAATGACTTTATCACAAATTTTAAAAACAACTTCTTTTTCAATATCTTCTAAAATACAACCAATAGTTCTTTCTTTTGTTATTGCATTATTATCATCTTTCCAATAACCAGTGGCTTCAAAAATTGTACATCCACCAGTATATTCAACACAAATATCAGTAACTTTTGACATGCATTCATCAAAAGGAATTTCTTCTTTATAAGTATCCTTATCATTTGTGCCGATATATAAAGTATATTTTGTTGTTTCACTTCTTGATTGAACGTTTTTATTAATAAATGATCCAAAAAGGAAACTGGTTACAACTAAATTTAAGCCAAGTAAAACAGCAACAACCCATTTAAATATTTTATTTCCATCAACTTTCTTTTCTTCCATAAAATAACCTCTTTTCAAACTTCATTATTTTAATAACATGGATTTAATAATTCAATTGGTAGTTATTCATTTATTACGAAAATTACGATATTTATTATGCTTTTACAAATTTTTAAGCCATTCTTCAATTCTTTTCCACGCCATTTTACTTTCTTTAAAATATGGAGTAACTATATAAAAAGTATGATACATTCCTGGATAAGTATAATAATCAACCTTAGTCCCGGCATCTTTAGCTTTTTTAACAATAGTTTCACTATCACTTAATAATAATTCTGCTTCTCCTGTTTGTATTAGCATTGGTGAAAAATTATTATAATCACCAAAAACAGGCGAAAGATAAGGATCTTTTAAATCATTCTTTCCAGCATAAATAATAGGCACAGGATATTTTGGAACATATTTTGGATTTGGATGTCCAAAAAACGCATCTACACTCTTTTTTGTTATATATGATTCTCCACTTGCAGTCATATCAGCCCAAGGAGAAGATAAGACGAGTCCTTTTGGGAGTGGTTCATTATGGTCGCGAAGATATAATGTAAGAGCAAGACAAAGTCCAGCTCCTGCTGATTCACCGCAAATTATAATGTTTTTTGCTTCATATCCATTATTTAAAAGCCAATGATATCCATCAATAACATCTTTAAATGCTGAAGGATATAAGTTTTTTGGGGCAGTTCGATAATCGATAGAAAATACATCGCTATTATCGTTAATTTTTGAAAAATGCAATGCTGTTTTATTGTATAAGTTACTGAAAGAACCAACGAATCCACCACCATGAATTTGATAAATTACTTTTTTATGATTTCCATCATTCTTCTTTAAAAGATATCCTTTAGAATTTTCTAATTCAATTTCCTCGTTCATATATCCTTTCGGAACTTTCCATGACCCAAATTGATAAGGTTTTTGTTGCAAATACATGTTAGTTCGCATAAAACTTTCGCCTTTTAATTTTGTAGTTATGCGAACCATCATTCGCATACCACTTGATACAGCACGAGCGCCAAAAGAATTTTTTGTTTTCATAACTATTTCTCCAAACCATTTACCAAGAATTAAAGCAGTTCTTAAATACCAATTAATAAAACATTTGTAACAAAACTTTTTTAAAATTTAACAAAAAAACAACAAATTTCTATTTCATAAATACGTTTCTTGTTGCATAAATTTATGTTCTATTAAATTTAATTATAATTGTCACAACTGAAAAAGTTACCTTCAAATCCATGCAAAAAACATTATTTGTATTTTTCAAACAAATTTACTATCTCTATAAAGACATTCCTTTAAAATGCTTCGCTCTACTGCATCATTAACAAATATTCATTAATTCTTTAAACTTGCAGTTTTAAAAATTTCATAATGATATATAAGTTAATCTTAAAAAAATATATAAAATTTCCTAACTTCTAACAAATCGCTAAAATTACAAAACTAGCACTCAACTTGTAACTCTTTCTTAGATGGAAAATTGCATTTTCTTTTCCATCTTCCATAAAAGAACATGAAAACTGAGATGATAGCTCCAATTGCCCATCCAAGAGGCCAAGCAAAATATACGCCTTGATAGCCATATAAATTACCTAAAACCAAAGCGGCTAAAACTCTAACAACTAAATCAACTGATGTACCTAATGTAAATCCAAGCATATCCATTGATCCTTTTAAAACTCCATCAAGAGGAATTTTAATAACCATTAAAAAGAAGAATGGGACAACTGACGAGATAAATAAAGTTCCTGAATTAATAATTGTTTCAGTATTTTCATCGCTATCACTAGATAAGAATACTTTAACCCAAAATTCTTTAAATGGCAAAATAACAACTGTCGCAATCAAGCAAAAGATAGCACAAATAATAAGTGTTGAAAAATAACCTTGCATAATACGTTCATGCTTTTTCGCACCAACATTTTGCGAAACAAAATTTGTTAAAGCATTACATAAAACTGTAAAGATATTTATTGCAATATAACAAATTTTATAAGCTGCAGAATAACCACCAGCAACATTATTTCCTCCGACATTAGTTAAAATTGTTGTAATAATAACGCCACCAATTGAAATAAATAAACCTTGAAGAATGCTTGGAATTGAAACAGAAACAATTTTCTTAAAGATTTCTTTATCGAATCCATGAACTTTTTCATCATCCATTTTTTCAATACTTCTAAATAAAACCACTAATGACAAAATAGCGGCTATTGCTTCAGAAATTACGGTTCCTAATGCTAAACCTGCACTATTAAGTTTAATTGGCATTACAAATAAAAGATCTAAACCAACATTTAATAAAGTAGAGAAAATCAAAAAATATAAAGGTGTTTTTGAGTTTCCTAAAGATTGAAACATATACATTGCATAGTTATAAATAAATAAGAAAATAATTCCTGCAATATAAATGAGCATATAAGACAAAGCTTCATTAAAACATCCATCACTTGAAGAAGTATCAATCATCATTTTAAGTAATGGATAAATTATTGCAAAACCAACAAGAGTTGTAATTAAGCCTAAAATCATTGTTGAAATAATCCCGACTCTAGCTGTCTTTTTTAGTGATGTATAATCTTTTGCGCCAAAATAATTTGCAGCAACAACACCACAACCTACACCAAATCCAACAGCAATGTCTAAAAAAATAACAGTAATTGGATAAACTATACCAACAGCATCAAATGAATCAACTGAACTAATAAAATGTCCAGCTATAAAGTTATCGGCTAAATTATATAATTGTTGAAGTGTTACCGATAAAACCATTGGAATTGCAAACAAGAGAATTACCTTAAATGGATTTCCTGTGCTCATGTCTTTACTTTTCATAAAAAATACCTTCTTTTTTGACACACAAACGTCCGTAATTATAGTCCTTTATTTTAAAGATGGTTATAGAAATTTAACTTTTTCTTTAAAAAGTTCAAAAATAAAGATTTTATCAATAAAAGTAAGGTATCTTCAATCAAAAAACTTAGTAATCTTATGATTTGAAAAATAGAAAATGTTAAAACTTTATAAATAATGAAACTTTCTGAAAACCATTCTTGAATATCGAACATTAGGCGCACTATTTATAGGAAAGGTTTTATCTTTAAAACTCTTTTTGTGCATTCTTAAAATTGTTATAATCTTCATGCGGTCGTTATTCAACTTGTTCGCAAACACCTAAAATAACGATCGTACAAAAAATAAACCTCTTTTTTCTCCTAATTGTTTGCTTTTTCTCCTAAAAAGATGTATAAAATTAGGAGAAAGATAGAATAATTATGAGAAAATTCGACTATAAAACGCTTAACAATAAAACTTGGGATAATGAAATTTTGGGACTCTTATCCTTTATTCATGAAGAACGCGGTAAACAAGAGATTTATCTAAAGCAAAAGCCAATAGAGCTTGAAAAACTTGTGGAAATAGCAAAGATTCAAAGTACTGAAGCAAGTAATGCTATCGAAGGTATTAGAACAACTGATACTAGGTTAAAACAACTTTTGAATGAAAAAACAACACCTCGTAATCGTGATGAAAAAGAAATCATTGGATATCGTGATGCATTAAATGTTGTTCATGAAAGTTTTGATTATATTCCTCTTCGTGTAAATTACATATTACAACTCCATGGAATCATGTTATCGCATACAGAATCAAGTTTTGGTGGAAAATTTAAAAATGCACAAAACTATATTAGCGCAATTGACGAAAATGGAAAAACTTTTACACTTTTTACACCACTTGATCCATTTGAAACACCAATAGCAATGGAATCATTAAGCGAAGAATATAATAGAATTATAGGTGAGGGCAAAGTTGATCCATTGCTCGTGATACCAATATTCATACATGATTTTCTTTGCATCCATCCTTTCATTGATGGCAATGGTAGAATGAGTAGACTTCTAACAACATTACTCCTTTATCGTAATGGTTATTATGTTGGAAAATACATATCTCTCGAAGCAGAAATTTCAAAAAATAAGGATTTGTATTACAATGCTTTATTTGCTTCGCAACAAAAATGGCACGAAGGAAATGATGATCCAACTCCCTTTATAAAATATCTTCTTAGAATAATTGTTGCAGCATATAAAGATTTTGAGTCAAGAGTTGTTTTAATTTCTAATGCGGAAACTACTGAAGATATGGTAAGAAAAGCAATCCAAAATAAGATAGGAAAATTCACAAAAAATGATATACATGAGCTCATACCATCTGTTCAGCAAAAGTCTTTAGAACGTTATATTAAAAAACTCTGTGACTCTAAAGAAATTGAAAAACATGGTCAAGGAAAAAGCACATATTATATTAGAACCAAATAATTTTCTTCTAACTTTTAGTATGGCTTAAGGACAATCACTAAACAATTAGATAAATAAAAGTTTGTTTTCATTAATTTAGGGTACATATTATAAAAAATATTTTTAAAACGCACCCTAAATTTTTACAAAGATATTTGATAATTAGGGTGCATTTAACTATAATATTAATAGAGATTTCACCCTAAGGAAGCGCAAGAATGAGTAATATTGAGAAAATACAAGCCTTGTTAAATGAAAAAGCCGAACTTCAGTCACAAATTAAAGTCTCATCTTTTGACGGAAGTATCGAAGTAAAAACAATTGGAAACGAAAAATATATCTACGTCCGAAAGAGGGTAGCAGGTAAAAATAAATCTAACTACATTGATAAATATAGTGATAATTTATATTCTTTTGCTATAAATCAAGCCAAACATTTAAGGTCAATAAAAAAGGAGCTTAGAGAAATTGAAAAAGAACTTGCAAACTTAGGCTATCAACAAGGTTCACTTTCATCTAGAGTTTATTTAAACATCGACTTTGCAAGAGCTAATATCAAAAATTTAATATACGATCAAGCCGTTCTTGAAGGAATTTCTACAACATTCCCACAAACCGAAACAATACTTGAAAACGGAATTGTAAATGGAGTTAGGGTTAATGATATTCAAAAAATTCTTAATCTTAAGCATTCATGGGAATTCATATTGGATTCTGATATTCTTTCATCGCCTTGCGATTACTATCTTTTGAGTCATATTGCTAAATTAGTTAATGAAGGTTTCTATATAAATGGAAGTTCTATAAGGAGTGTACCTGTTGCTATTGGTGGATCAACATATTTGCCACCAATACCAATTGAAATAGATATAAAAGAGCAAATTGATGCTATCATCAAAGAAAATGGAGAATGCATTGATAAAGCAATTGAACTTGCACTATATTGTATGAAAACTCAAATATTTATTGACGGGAACAAAAGAGCATCAATTATTTTTGCTAATCACTTCTTGATTCAAAATGGCGAAGGACTTCTAGTTGTTCCAGAAAGTCTTGTCAGCGATTTTAAACAACTACTTATTGAATATTATGAAGGAAAAAATGATAAGTTAATTAAAGAATTTATGAAGGAAAAATGTTGGAGAAAGTTTTAAAACTATAATCTTTAAAAATCAAAAAATATTAAATATTCCTATCTTAATAAAAGAGATAAAACGATAAGACCTGCAAAAATATAACCAAAGCAAAGGAATAAACCATATAATCCTAAAGTAAGGTAATCGACCCATTTTGTTCTACCTCCATGATGAGGATGATAGAAGAATAATATTGGAATTAAGTATACTATC
>CAVGUA010000009.1:0-7169 GCA_963632335.1 Parabacteroides goldsteinii | reverse complement strand
ATGATATGTTGAAAAATTTAAAAGATAAGGAGCTTAAATTTATTTCTCAAAAGCCTTATTCATTACAAACATATTTTGATGAAAACTTAAACAAAAGGAGTTAATTATGGAACAAAAAGTAATAAACGAAGAAGTTATGGCACTTCCTCCAGAATTAGATAATTTAAAAAAGAAAAAAGCAAAAAAATCACACCTTTTTTCACACGCTATTTTTAGAGAATCTATCAAAAGTAATGGGAAAGCTTTAGCTGGTGTTTCACTTGCTAATGGCGCTGTTGTTGCGGTTGTTGTCGGTATTTTATCAACACTTAATATTAATGCTACTTCAACTGCGATGAAGAATCTTTTCTCTTCGGCAGGAGATGAAACAACAATTAAAGCTGGTAGCATCAGTTATTATAATTCTTATTATAATAGTGCTGTTGCTTATGAAAGCACATATGATTCTATTGATACATTAAACGGAGTCATAAAAACCAACATTGATTTAGTTGGCAATGAGACCTTAAAATCAAGCATTTCACAATTGCAAGCTGGATATAATCAATATTATGCTGCAACATCTAGTGATGATTATGCTTATGGAGAAGTAATGAAACTTGCAACAAGCAGCATAAGTCAATTAGATCTTGAAGAAGAACAAAAGAATTTGATGCTTGGAATTATTAATGGATATTTTACGCTTTATAAAATAAATAAATCACTTTCATATAATGAAATGATGTATATGGTTGTACCTTCAGTTTTAAGTGAATACATTGGTTTAAACTATAGTTTAGAATCTTCGACTGTAACTAAGGTTAAAACATTATTATCAAATTCAATAAATGAAGTTTATATTAATCGATTAAACGAAGAAGAAGTTTCTTATAAATATGCTTTCGAGTTAGGAAAACTTTTAAGTAGTGATGAAGATGCAATTTATTTGTTGAATAATATTCAAGACGAATATCTAGAAAATACTGACAAATGGCTCGAGGATTCAACTTATAAGCAAGAAGTCATAAAAGATGAGATTATTGAAAAAGTAGTTTCCACAATTGAAGAAAATGCTTATTATGGCTATCTTCCAGATTTTGAAGTTGCATATAAAACTAGCGAATTAGGATGGCCAATTACTATCGAAGATTCAGGTGAAAAAGATTCTAAGGGCAATATTATTTACAAAGAAGTTGAAGTTAAAGAATACGATAAAGATAAGTTTATCGAGGTTGATGGTGGTTTAGGAGCTGATGCAACAACCCTTCAAAAAATGAGAAAAGAAGCATTGACTGGTGAAGCTTATACAGATGAAGAAATTAAGCAAGCAAAAGAAGTCGCTAAAGACGATGTAGAAAAAATCAAGAATGATTTAACAGAGTTCATGAATGATTTTGTATCGAGAATTGACGAACATAATGATTATTTCGATGGTGAAAATATTATTAGTTCTGCAATTGAAGAAAGAGTAGTTTCAGATGTTTCAAAAAAGGCTGAAAAACAATTAATTGAAGATTATAACGAAAAATATGAAACTTCAATTGATAATGTTTATGATATTGTTAGTAGAGATGGTGGAAATAGCGGCAAAGAAATGATGAATTTGATTAGTTCATATTCCGTTAGTGCCATCGCATCATATAAGAAATTATATCAAGACAAAATTAATGCAGGATATTCAACTTCAGATGCAAGTTTAATTGCAACAAGTATTGCTGGCAAAGGAATTATGGATCAACTTCCAAATAAAGTTCATACATCATTAAAAGAAATGGGCGAAATGAATACATATGGCGTTGTTCTTGGTGGAATTGGTTTTGCTCTTGCATGTTTACTTATTCCAATGGGTTACACAATCATGTTAAGTAATGATCTTGTTTGTAAGAAAGTTGAAAATGGATCTTTAGCATTTACATTCTCTACTCCAATCAAGAGAAATACGTATATCTTTACTGAAGCAGTTTATTTAGTATTTACAGAAACTGTTATGGCAATTGTATTAACTGGAATTGCTTTACTTACTAGATACTTTGGAATTTTAGCGGGTAGCGCCGATATTGAAACAGCTATAACTATTGAATATATCTTAAAGTTTGGTTTAGGTAATTACTTAGTAACTTTAGCTATTTCAGGTATTTGTTTCTTCTCTAGCTCGTTATTTAATAAAACAACCAATGCAGTTGGCTTAGGTGGTGGTTTATCAATCTTCTTCTATATTTGTTCAATTTTAGGTTTATTTGGAACTAAAACAATGCCAGGAGCAATAAGAATTGATGCAATGAATTTCTTTAACTACTTAACTATTATGTCATTCTTTGATTCAAATGCTGTTTTATCAGACGATATCATTTATTGGTATAAGTTAATTGGATTAGTCGGAATATTCGTTGTAACTTATTTATCATCCTTTATGGTATTTGATAGAAAAGATTTACCATTATAAAATAGATTTTCTCTTTTATAAAATTTGGAGCAAAAATTGCTCCATTTTTTGTAGTTTGGTGACTAAAGAATAAGATTTATTTAAATTATTATTGATAACAAGATTTGAAAAAACTATCATTATTTAGCATGAATAAAGAACTTGAAGAAATGTATGATGTAATTGTTGTGGGGGGTGGCCACGCTGGTGTTGAGGCCTCTCTTTCATGTGCAAATAGGGGTTTGAAAACTTTACTTGTAACATTAAATTTTAAAATGGTTTCAAATATGCCTTGTAATCCATCAATTGGAGGAAGTGCAAAAGGCATTGTTGTTAGAGAAATTGATGCATTAGGTGGATTTATGGGCAAAGCAGCTGATAACGAATATCTTCAAATGAAGATGTTAAATACTGCAAAAGGTCCTGGAGTCCAATGTTTAAGAGCTCAAGCAGATAAAAAAAGATATCCTCATTTCATTCAAGAACACCTAAAGGATGCAAAGAATCTTGATATTGAAGAAGGCATGGTAACAGATTTATTGCATAATGATAAAGTTGTTAAAGGCGTTAAAATTGGTAAAAAAGAAATTAAAAGTAAAGCTGTTATTTTAGCTACCGGAACATACATGGATAGCGATATTTTAAGAGGCCATAAAAAAGTTATGGGTGGTCCTGATGGCGAACAACCTTCTATTGGTTTAAGCGATTCCCTTAGAAAAATGGGCATAAATTTAATTAGATTAAAAACTGGTACTCCTCAACGTATTGCAAAAGAATCTATTGATTTTAGTAAAGGTGAGATTCAATATGGCAATGTTGAAGATCAAGGTTTCAGTTATGAATCCAATAAGTTCATACCTGTGAAAGATCAGATCCCATGCTGGTTAATTTATACTACTCCTGAAACACACAAAATCATTCGTGAACATTTAAAAGATTCTGCAATGTATGGTGGTCTTGTTGAAGGTGTTGGTCCAAGATATTGTCCATCAATTGAAGATAAAATTGTTAGATTTTCGGATAAACCAAGACATCAATTGTTTTTAGAACCAGAAAGTTATGATACTAATAGTATCTATCTTCAAGGTTTTTCAACTAGTATGCCAGAAAATATTCAAGATTTAATGGTACATAGTTTACCTGGGCTAGAAAATGCAAAAATTTTAAAATATGCTTATGCTATTGAATACGATGCATTAGATCCAACTCAATTTGATGTTTCTTTAATGGTAAAAAAATGGCCTGGTCTTTTTATTGCTGGTCAAATTTGCGGAACTAGTGGGTATGAAGAGGCGGCAGGACTTGGGTTGATGGCCGGAATTAATGCAGGAAATTATATAAAAGGTGAAGAACCTTTTGTTCTAAAACGAGATGAAGCATATATTGGTGTAATGATTGATGATTTAATTACCAAAGGAACTAAAGAGCCTTATAGATTATTATCAAGTAGAGCGGAATATAGATTACTTTTAAGAAGTGATAATGCAGACATGCGTTTAACTGATTTTGGTTATAAATATGGGTTAATCTCTAATGAAAGATTTGAAAAATTTACTGAAAAGAGAGAAAAAATTAATAAATTAACCGAGATTTTAAATAAAACTCACTTAGGAAAAACGAGCAAAGTAAATGAATACCTAATAGAACTTGGTTATGAACCTCTTGATAACGGCGTTACTGCAAGTGAATTATTAAAAAGAAGTGGTGTTAAATATAATCGTTTAAAAGAGTATCTTGATATACCTAAGGAACTTGGACTTTCGTTAAGTGGAGAGGAAGAGCTTGAAATAAGTATTAAATATGAAGGTTATATTAAAGATCAAAAGAAGGAAGCCTTAAAACTTCGAAAGTTTGAAGAAGTTAAATTAAAAGAAGATATTGATTATATGCATATGGATGGGCTTGCCCTAGAAGCAAGACAAAAATTAAGTGCAATCCAACCAAAAACTGTGGGCCAAGCTAGTAGAATTAGTGGGGTAAATCCTGCAGATATTACAACATTAATATTATATTTAAAGAGAGATAAAAAGATTTAAATGGATAAGAAAGAAAAATTTGATTTATATAAGGAAATTGTTTTAGAAGAAAATAAAAAATTTAATTTAACTGCTATTACAGAAGATAGCGCTTTTAATGAAAAACATTTTTATGATTCTTTATTACCAACTGAAGTTGTAGATTTTAATTATAAAAAAGTTTTAGATATTGGAAGTGGTGCAGGATTTCCTGGAATGCCTTTAGCAATTACATATGATAATTCAGATTTTACTTTGCTTGAAACAACTGGTAAAAAATGTGTTTTTTTAAGGAACACAACAGAAAAACTAGGTTTAAAAAATGTAAATGTTTTAGAAAAAAGAGCAGAAGATATTAATCAAGAAGAAAGAGAATCTTTTGATATTGTTGTTTCAAGAGCAGTTAGCGATTTGCAAATATTATTAGAGATTTCAATTCCATATTTAAAGGTTGGTGGAATCTTAATTGCTTATAAAGGCGAGAAATATAAAGAAGAGATTTCGAGATGCACGAATGCATTTAATATGCTCAATTGTGAAGTTTTAGATGTTCAAGAACGAAAATTGCCTATTTCAAATGAAAAAAGATTTAATATAATAATAAAGAAGAACAAAGAAACCGATAAAAAGTTTCCACGTAATTTTTCACAAATAAAAAAGAGACCATTGTAATGAGTAAAATTGTAGCTATTGCAAACCAAAAAGGCGGTGTAGGCAAAACAACGACTGCCATTAATTTAAGCGCCGGTTTAGCGTCTTTGGGGAGGCGTGTCCTTTTGATTGATTTAGATCCTCAAGGAAATACTAGTCGTGGACTAGGCGTTGATATTACATTAATTAACAAAAATGTTTTTGATGCATTAATTTTAGATGTAGATGTTAATAAAATCATTAGAAAAACGATGATGAAAAATTTGGATTTATTGCCAGCAAACTTAAAATTATCAAATTTAGAAAGTGAAATAGCTCAAAAAAGTTTACAACCATTTTTTGTTTTAAAAAATATGATTGCTAATATCAATAAGAATTATGATTACATTATTATTGATTGCCCACCTTCTCTAGGTGTTTTATGTTTGAACGCGTTAAGTGCTGCAAATAGTGTATTAGTTCCTGTTCAATGTGAATACTTTGCCATGGAAGGTTTGGCACAAATTTTAGGGACAATTACTAAAGTGCAGAATGCTTATAATAAAGACCTTGTCATTGAAGGTTTTTTGCTTACCATGTATGAACCAAATGCGAATATAGGCAAAGAAGTCGTTAGTCAAGTACGAAATTTATTTAGAGAGACAACCTTCAATGTTATGATTCCTAGAAACATTTCCTTAAGTGAAGCTAGTGCAAGAGGAATGCCTGCAATTTTATATAGACCAACAAGTGCTGGAAGTTTAGCTTACCTTCAATTAACTCGTGAGGTAATCGATCATGAAAGAAACCAAAACTAAAATTGTAAAAACAAATTTAAAAACTCTTTTAAAACGATATAGTAGAGCAGATGCTTTAAAAAATTTTGAAGCTGGTTATCTTCAAGAATCAATACATAAAATACCTTTAAATGAAATTGAAGATTCTAAATATTTAAATCAAGTGAATTTTAATATCGAAGAATTAAACGAATATAAGAAGACGATGAAAGATGGTTTTTATGCACCAATTTTAGTAAGACCTATTGGTAACAAATATGAGATCGTCTTTGGAAGAAGATTTTATTATTCTGCATTAAATGCAAAAATCCCAACAATTGATTGTTTAGTTAAAAATTATAGTGATGAAGAAGCTTTATTAATTGCATCATCTTATATAAGAGGTTTAAAAGGTAACCATGTTGTTGAAGAAGCGTTTTTATGTAAAGAATTAAAAAATCATTTTGAATATAAAAATAAAGAACTTTGTGCCTTATTTAAACAATCACCTTCGCAAATTTCAAATATTATTAAATTATCAGAATTAGATTCAAATATATTAAAAATGATTTCTGAAGGTGAAATTAGTTATGGACATGCAAAAGCTTTTTCTAGACTTAAAAAAGATGAAATAAATTATGTTGTTAACGAAATTTTAACCAATAATTTAAGTGTAAGAGAAACTGAAAGATTAGTTAATTCAATTTCAAATGATAAAAAAATAAATCAAAATTTAATTGTTACTAGACAAAGTATTACATTAAAGTTTGATTCAAGCGAAAAGAAAGAAAATGCTTTAAAACGGATTGAAAAAATGATTAAGAGAGGAAAGATTAAATTCTAAATATGAAAAAAAGAAGTATTATCATAAAAATGATATCAAGAATAGCTATTTTTGGTAGTCTTTCAATAATTTTATATATGGTTCCAGGTTTGCAATTTTCTTTGCCTTTTGCACCTGCTTTTTTAAAAATTCATTTAGATGAAATTCCTGTCTTATTGGCGGGATTTGCTTACGGAACGCCTACTGCTTTCTTTTTAATATTAATAAAGAGTTTATTTAAACTAATAACTGACATTCCTTCGACTGCAGGAGTAGGTGTGTTAGCGGATTTTATTTATGGTTGCGCATTTATTATTCCTGCTACATTAATTTATAAAAGAAAAAGAACTTTTTCTGGAGTAATTATGGCGATAACGGTCGGTGTTATTTCAAACTTGATTTTTTCTTGTGTAGTTGGCTTATACACGATATTTCCACTTTATGGTTATATATTTAGTGAAAACGTTATTGTTGGAATGTTTCAAGTTTTTGATTCATCTATTAAAAGAATCACTGATTTTAAA
>CAVGUA010000008.1:5478-24280 GCA_963632335.1 Parabacteroides goldsteinii | reverse complement strand
GATGATATTCTTTCGTTATTTGATGAATATTTAAGAGAATATGTTTATGAAAAAGTTTTTGATGAACTTACTTTAGTTGAAAAAAAGATTGTTAAAGGTATTAATACAAATGAAGAAATGAATGTTAAAGATTTGATAAATAGTATTGATATTGATGAAAAAACAATGAGTGTTTATAGATCTAGATTAATAAAAAAGGGAATTATTAATTCTCTTGGCTATGGAAAAATTTCATTTGCGCTACCAAGATTTAAAGAATTTTTAGAATATAAATAGACTATAATATGCTTTTTTTCAAAAAATCAACACATGTTCAAAATTTGCTATTTTTAATCGATTGTATCGAAGAATGTTGTATACAAGATTTTATTAAAAATTTTCGTAATTTTAATTGAAAGCGCTTACATATGTGTTTATAATGTGATTAGAAAATTTACAAATTCATTACATTTAAAAATGTTTGTATTTGGAATTTTATTTTTCTATCTAATATTAAGGAGGTAATTACTTTGAACAAAAATATTAGAAAATCATTTGGCTTAGTTCTCGCCTTATCATCAGTCTTAGCCCTCGGTGCATGTAATGGTGGTGGATCGACGACAGAATCAAATCCAGTTAAGGATATAATTGAACAAGCTGAAAAGATGGATGAAGCTGATCTTTATAAAAAAGCAGCTGAAGAAATTAATGGAAAGAAGTTCGTTGTTGTCGCTAATTCTTCACGTATGAAGGATGCCTTCCCAGCATGGGTTGAATATGTTAAAGGACAAAGTTATGCTCCAAGTGGTTTTGCAGCAGATTTTTCAACTACACAACCAAAGAATAACCAAATCTTTAACCAAATTAAAGGTGATGTTACTGGAACAACTCATAATATTTCCATGACGTTAATTCAAGATGGTAGCCAAATCGCTTCCAAAATGACCAAACCTGGTTATTTACTTAACTACATCCCAAAAGAATGGGCTGGTGTTAAAGAAAATGATGGAAATCCTCTTGCTTTACAATCATTATCTAAAGTTTTCTGCTGGAACACTTTAGGCGCTGATGGTACAGTTGGTGCTAACGCAAATCTTGCTAACAATGTCTTTGACTTTGTTATGACAGATGATGGAGTTCCATATACAACACAATTTATGTCCCCAACTAGTGAACCAGTCGGACAAAATATGTTATATATGTTAACCCGTAAAGATTATGCAGCTATCGTTAAAGATGCTTATGATGCAGCAACTTCGACACAAAAACAAATTATTGATGCAGTTATTGCTGAAGATAGTTCAACTAAATTTGCTGGATTAGGTGATGCAACTGTTGTTAGTAAATGGGGTAACTCAGGTATCAGTGGTATTGTTGCTGATGGTGGATTTGATGAAAATGCAAAATATTCATTAGCATGGATCTTCTTATGGATGAAGAACTATACCAAAGTTGATGATGATGGACCAATTGCTAATAACTTAACAAAGAATTCATCGGGTGGAGCTTCTGGTTTACTTGTTTATTCAAAATTCAGATCAACTCAAGAAACTGCTGATGTTTCAAATAAATACATCCAAGTCGCCGCTTATAAAGATGGATATACTGGTTTTGGTGGATATATGTATAAACACTATCTCCAAATCTTAAAGACTTCACCATATCCATGGACATCATGTGCATTCATTCACTTCATGGTTACTCATGCCGAAGGATTCCAGCCTTGGGGTAAAGATATGGGTGGATATTCTAGCAACCCAGAAGTCCAAAAATCATTTGACCACTCAAAAGATGGATATGTCGATGGAGAAAATGTCTATCCAGTTAAGAACGATAAAGGTTATGATTGGTGGAGTGCTAACGAAAAAGGTAAAGGAAGATTAATTCTTGAAGATGGCGAGTACTGTTCAACAGTTGCAGAAGTCATGTCAGATTGGATTGCTTACCTCTAATATTTAGCAAAATTGATTAAAATTTTTATGGAGGCTCGTACTAGAGCCTCCATGTTTAGTATAAAAATAAAATAGAAAGGACGGGTTCTATGAGTAATTACGAAGCATTTGATTGTTCAAAAACTCCTTCTAAATGGAAGAAATTTTTAAACAGTTGTAAGAATTACTTTTCAAAACCTCAAAATGTCATCTTAGTCATTTTAGGTATAATTTTATCCATTCTTGTTTTTATTCCAATGATCTCAGTTTTTGTTGATACTTTCACAATTCATGAAGGTGCAATGGGTGAAGATCGTGGTGACAATATTGCCGGAAGTTTATCGTGGTACAATTGGCAACAAGTTTTTACAGGTAAACTTGCCCAGAAAAATTTCTGGATACCACTTAGAAATACATTACTTATGTCAGTATTAAGTTGCGTATTTGCAGTACTTTTTGGTGGTATTGTTGCATATTTAATTACAAGAACAAATTTAAAATTTAAAAAATATATTTCAGCAGTTTTTATTTTCCCATACATTATGCCTCAATGGACACTTGCTATGGTTTGGAAAAACTTGTTTGATAGTTTAGCGGTTACTGGAACTAAAAATGGTGTTTTTGCATCACTTTTTGGTATAACAATGCCTCAATGGTGGTGTGCTGGGTTATTCCCTTGCGCCTTAGTTTTAGGAATGCACTATGCTCCATTTGCTTATATTTTGATTGGTGGTATTTTTAGAAATATGGATGCAAACCTTGAAGAGGCTGCGACTATTTTAAATACTCCAAAATTTAAAATCTTTTTAAGAGTTACTTTGCCACTTGTCACGCCTGCAATTTTATCAACTGTATTGCTAGTTTTTTCAAGTGCGATGGGTTCTTATCCAGTTCCTCATTATTTAGGAAATGCAGTTGGTGGATATGAATTTTCTACCTTAGCTACAAGATATCAAGATCTAAATGTTGATCGACCTGGAAGTTCATCAATTATATCAGTTGTTATGATGGTTATTGGTGTAGCAATTCTTTTAGTTAATATGGCTTCTACTACTGGAAGAAAACAATATACAACAGTTACTGGAAAATCAGGTCAAGTTTCTAAAGTTAATTTAGGAAAAGTTGGAAAATATGTTATTGGCGCTGTTTTAATTTGTACAACTTTCTTTACATCTATTTTCCCAATCATTTCATTTGGTATTGAAACATTCTTACCAAATCCTGGTGATTATTCTGGATTTACTTTGAAGTGGTGGATTAATAATAAAGTTGGTGAAGAAAATGGAATGTATGGTCAACTTGGTATTTTATATAACAAAACTATATGGTATGCATTTAGAGGTTCAGTAATTACTGCGATTGGTTCTGCACTTTTAGCTGGAACTGTTGGTACTTTAGTTGGTTATTGCGTTGCTAAAAATAGAAAATCAAAATTTGCAAATTATGTTAATTCGGTTGCATTTTTACCATATTTACTTCCTGCTCTTTCAGTAGGTGCTGCTTACTTTGTTTTTGGAAATAGACTTGGATTATTTAATACTTATTTCTTATTGATTATGGTTGGTATGATTAAATATATGCCATTTGCTTCAAAAGCTTCATTCAATTCAATGCTTCAATTAAGTGATCAAATTGAAGAAGCGGCTATTATTCAAAATGTTCCATGGGTTAAAAGAATGTTTAGAATTATTATTCCAATTCAAAAAACTTCGATTTTAAGTGGATTCTTATTACCATTTATTACTGGTATGAGAGAACTTACTCTATATATGATGCTTGCAACTGATGATAAACTTGCAACATTACAAATTGGATATTTTGATGAGATGGGATTATATGCATTCTCAAGTGCTATTAACTTAATTTTAATTGTCTTCATTTTAGCGACAAATGGAATTATTAATAAAGTTACTGGTGCAAGTTTAGATAAAGGTATTGGAGGATAATTAGTATGCCAAAAATTGTCTTAGAACATGTTACAAAAAATTGGGGACACTATTATGGTGTCGATGATTTAAATTTAGTTATTGATGATAATTCATTTGTTACTCTTCTTGGCCCATCGGGTTGTGGAAAAACTACTACATTACGTATGATTGCTGGTCTTGAAACGCCAACAAGTGGAAGAATTACAATTGGTGATCGAGTTGTTTTTGATTCAAATGAAGGAATTAATGTTCCTGCAAGTAAAAGAAAAGTCGGTTTCTTATTCCAAAACTATGCTCTTTGGCCAAATATGACTGTTTATCAAAATATTTCATTTGGTTTAAAAAACATTAAAGAAGAGATGCCTCTTTATGATTACGAAATTAAAAATAACGATAAAATCATTGAAATTTTAAAAACTCCTCAAGCAATAAGCGATGTTGTAAAAGAAGCAGAAGAAAATAAAAAAGATAAAAAAGCTGCAAAAAATAGAGCTTTAATTAAGCTCATTGATACTTATGAAATTTCAATGATGACTGCAAAAGAACTTTATGAAATTATTTTAAATAATGGAAATAATGTTTCTAGTGTTATTGAAGAAAAGAAAACTAAAAACGAAGCAATTAGAGCTAAATATTCTGCAAAAAATATTGTTATCAATGATAAATATGAATTAACTTCAAATCGTGAAACAATTGTTAAGAAAAGAAAACTTAATAGTGAAGAAGTTGATCTTGCAGTTAGAAGAGTTTCTCGTGTTGTTAAAATTGGTGAATTCATGGACCGTTATCCTAGTGAACTTAGTGGTGGTCAACAACAAAGAGTTGCTATCGCAAGAACTTTAGCACCAGAACCATCAGTTTTATTTATGGATGAACCACTTTCAAATCTTGATGCAAAATTAAGACTTGAAATGCGTAGTGAACTTCAACGTTTACATATTGATACTGGATCAACTTTCGTTTACGTTACCCATGATCAACTTGAAGCAATGACTCTTGCTACAAAAATTTGTTTAATTAACAATGGTGTTCTTCAACAATTTGATGCACCTCTTGATGTTTATAAAAAACCAAACAATTTATTTGTAGCTGATTTCGTTGGAAATCCATCAATTAACTTCATTGAAGCTGATGGAAAGAACGTTAAAGGTTCGTTTGATTTAAAGATTTTTGATAAATATGATGTTAATTTTAAACCATTAAAACCTATAAATATGGTTGAATGGCTTGAAGATTTAACTAAAAAGCAAGAAGAAGAAATTAAACTTGAAGAAGAAAAGAAAAATAGAGCCAATTACGTTGAAAAAGTTAATAAAGATGAAGTATTCAAATATAATATTCCTCATGTCGAAGATATTGAAACTTTAGAGGAAGTTAAAGAAAAAGAATACGTAATTGGTGTTAGACCTGAATTTATTTCTACGAATGAAAAAGATGGGATCGAGGGTGAAATTTATTCGGCTATGCCTGCAGGTATGGAAACTACAATCAAAATTAAGATCGATAATTTCTTACTTACTGGTGTCATATTTGGTGGAGTCGCTTTTAAAATAGGCGAAAAAATACATGTGAAATTCAAAGGGGCTGAAATCATGTTATTCCATAAAGAAAGTGGAAAACTTATTTCTCAAGGAGAACTTAATATTAAATAGTAAGTCTTAAGATTTTTCATTTTTTGTGGCTTAGCTTTCAATATAAAAGGTTAAGCCATTTTTTAATTGTAAAAAATTTGCCTTTTTTGATAAAAAAATTAAAAACTTTTTAAATCCCCCCCTATAAATAGTAGGGAGGCAATTTATGTCAAAAAATATACGCAAAAATTTTAAAGCTGAAATTAAGTTAGTTACTAAACATAATGAGAAAGTTCGTAAATATGAAAAAGAAGAATCCATAACAACACATTATGAAATTAGAGAATATTTATCGAAAATGATGGAAAAAGATGAATGCACTGAGGAAGATATCACAATATTAGCAAATCAGATATCAACAAGATGTTCTGCATTCAAAGAATTTCATAATAAAGATAGTTTTTATAAAGCAATTAAATTTTATGAAACTTATCATAATGATAAGGTTTTAATGTCTTTAAAAAACGGAACAACATGGCAAAATAATCTAATTATTCTTGAACTCGATGTACCAATATATGAAAAAGAATTTTATTTAATAATGTGTAATAATAATGGCTTAAACTTAACAGGATTAAGTTCAATTATCAAAGCAAATTATTATCAATATTTTCTTTCTAACTTAGAAAAAATGAAAATGAAATAATGTTATATGGAAAAGTATTAATTATGAAAATTGTTAGATTACAATATCACGAAAATGTGATATTATCTTTATAGAAGGAGAAACTACTATGCCAGCAATTTCTTCTTTCTATGGGATTACCATTTATATGTATTATTTAGGAAAAGAACATAATCCATCGCATATTCATGCTTATTATTGAGAAAATAATGCAATTATAAGCATTCAAACCGGAAAAATTATTGAAGGTAGTTTGCCAATAAATGCTTTAAAACTTGTTAAAAAATGGGTGAAAATACATAGAGAGGAACTTGAAATAATGTGGAATAGTCAGATTTTTAAAAAGATAGCTCTTTTAGATTAGAGAGGTTTATTAAATGTTCCATAAAATTAAAAATGTTGTTTCATTAAAAAATTACTTTTTAAAGGTTTCTTTTGTTGAGGGCATCACAAAAAAATATGATGTTAAGCCATTATTTAAGAGATTTGAAATATTCAACGATTTAAAGAATAATGGTTTATTTAAAAAGGCACATGTTGGTGTTGATGGATACGCGGTTGTTTGGAATGATAATATAGATCTTGCTTGTGATGAAATTTATGAAAATGGAGTGATTATTAAAACCCCTTTTGATAATTTAATTGCTTTTTCTGAAGCAACAAAACTATGGGATTTAAATGAATCAACACTTAGAAAAGCTATCAAATATGGGAAACTAGTTGAAGGAATTGATGCTTGTAAATTTGGTAAACAATGGGTTGTTTCAATTGACTCTATGAAAAGAGAATATGGACTTCCTAAATTTAAATAAACAATGGAAATTATTTATATTTAACAATGAAAAATCATTCGTGATTTTATTTGCAATTTAGAAATTAATTTAATTATAGTTTTAATATCAATTGATTTGAGTTAACAAATATTGTTATTTTTGAACGCAAAAATAGTGCCTAAAAGACAAATTATTTAAGTCGCTTAAAAAATTATTCTAAAAAGTAACTATATGGTCTATAATTCAAGTGGTATTTTTTATGAACCAATTAGAAATTACTTTAATTTGGATATTCTCGATTTTAGGAATTTTAATAATTCTATATTTATTAATTTCTTTTTTGATAATGTTTTTTATTTCTCATCCAAAAAAATTATCTCCAGAAGAAGCTTATGATTTAGATGTTAAAAAAGGTTTAATACCTAAAGAAATGCCTGAATTTAAAAGAGAAGAAGTTACTATAAAAATGCGTGATAATACAATTATTAATGCTGATTTTTCAAGTAATGGTGACAATAAAAAAATAATGATATTAGCTCATGGCTATACTTGGAATAGAAATGGTCAATTAAAATATGCACAATTTTTCTTTAAATATGGGTACTCAATTTTGCTTTATGATGAAAGAGGACATGGAAAAAATAAAACTAAATTTACAACTTTTAGTTATAAAGAGGGGAAAGATCTTGTTGATATAATTAAGTGGACAAGAGAAAAATATAATCCAAAAATTTTAGGAATACACGGAGAAAGTTTAGGTGCAGCCACAGTTATGATGGCTTTAAAGGAAAATCCAGAAGTCAATTTTGCAATTGAAGATTGTGGTTTTTCAAATATGAAAGATGTGTTAATCCACAAAATGAAAGAATTTCATATTCCTAGATTTTTTCTTCCTGGCATTAACTTATTTTTAATATTAATTGCACATTATTCAATAAATAATGTATTGCCAATTGAAGGTGTAAAACACTCGAAAGTTCCATTATTAATTATTCATGGTGATAGTGATAATTATATAAATGTAAAACATGCTTATGAAATTTATGAAGCAAGTAAAGATCATGCAGAAATTCAAATCATTAGTGGAGCAGATCATGCATTGTCTTATCAAACGGACCCAACTTTTTATGAAAATATTTGTATGGATTTCATAAAAAGAAATATAAATATTTAAAAGGAGAAAAAATTTATATGGAAAATGAAGTTAAGGGTGTAAGAGAAGAAAAAGTAAAAACGTCTTCGGCAGTTTGGCTTGGTGCCGCAAACGCTGGTACTGGTCTTTTATGTGCTTTTAGTGAAGGTGCTGCTTTCCAATACTTATTTGTTAATAAGTTAGGTTTAAGTACATCATTAAATGCAATTGTCTGGGTTATTTTTGGAATTTGGAATGCTTTAAATGATCCAATATATGGATTTTTAGCAGACCGAACAAAATCTAAACTTGGAAGACGTATCCCTTGGATAAGATACGGTGCGCCAATTATGGCAATACTTTTTGCTGTTATGTGGTTACCAGTTTTACAAACTGGCGAGATGTCTCAAGCCTTATTATTTGTTGAAGAATTAATTGGTTTATTCTTATATGATATTGTTTATACTGCTATTGCTTCAGCAATTTATGTTATGCCTTATGAAATGGCAGTTACAAATAAAGCCAGAAATAAGATTTTCTTATTCAATATTTTATTTTCATTAGTGAATTATGGTGCACCAATGGTATTAAATTCACAACTTGATAAATTAATTGAACATAATGCAACTACCTTACCAATTATTATGGCTGTTGCTGGTTTAGTTTGTGGTGCAATTGTTTTCTTTTCAACATTCTTCTATAAAGAAAATGGATATATTGTTGAAGAACAGCAACCAAAATTCTTTGAAGGTTTAAAACTTTGTTTAAAAAATAAATCATTCTTATTATTTGAAGTTATTTCATGGACAATTATTTTTGCTCAAAACGCATTAATGGTTGGTTTAACTTATGTTTCAGGAATGTGGGCTGTTGAAGGTGCAGGAAATGGATGGATAGGTGGAACCTCAATCATTGTTTTATATGGTGCACTTTTTGCAGGCTTAGTTCTTGGAATTTTATTCTTTGTCTTCACTCGCGAAAAATTCGGCGTGAGAAATGAAATGCTTGTAATGACGGGCGTCATGGGACTTGGTTGTTTACTTGGCGCATTCCTTGGTCAATATTTCTATGTTTGTATCTTCACTTTCTTGTGTTGTGGAGTCGGTCTTGCTGGTGGTCTTTATTTAATTCCTATGATTAATGGAGATGTTATTGATAAAGATGAAGCAGATAATGGGACTCGTAGAGAAGGTGTTTACGCTGGTATTAATTCCTTAATTACTAAACCAGCAGGCAGTATTGCAACAGCATTATTCCCTGCAATGATAGTTGGTCTTTTTGGTTTTGATGCGAAATTAAAGAAAATTGAAAATGGTGTTGAAGTTACTGATTTTATAAATCAAACAGCGAGTGCAAAAAATGGTTTGTTCATGTGTTGGTTCTTAATTACTGGGATTTTACTTGTACTCTCATTTATTGCTATGTGGTTCTTCCCACTTCATGGAAAAGAATGGGATAAAACAAAACATGATTTATCAGTTAAACATATGGAAAAGCAAAGAGAATATGAAGAAAAGATGTTGGCTCAAAAAGAGGCAACAGAAGCGAAATAAATCATTTATGACTAGTAAAAATGCAAGGATGAAAATTGCCTTGCATTTTTTTATAAAGTGGAGTTTATGAATTTTTTTAACCAACAATAGTATCGAAATTTTTGAAAATGTTAGTTATAATATTTCTAGGTACAAAAAATGAGTGTTTTAGAAAATATTATCTATAAAGAAGAAAAAAGAAATGAGATGATGATAAATAAATATATGTCTGAACTTAAATTGTTGCCTAAAGGTAAAATTATGAAAAAAACAATTAATAACAAAATTTATTATTATTTATGTTTTAGAGATGGGAAAAAAGTAACTAGTTTGTATCTTGGCAAAAATGAAAATGAAATTGCAAAAATCCAGGAAAGTTTAATTCGACGTAATCAAATTGAAGAGATTATTAAAAAATTAGAAGAAGAAAAAGTTAAAATCAAGAAAATGGAGGCAGCATTATGATTTTGTATCATGGTAGTAATACGATTGTTAGTCAACCAAAATTAATTAAGCAAGATAGGTTTCTTGATTTTGGTTATGGTTTTTATACAACAACCAATAAAGAACAAGCAGCTAATTTCGCTAAAAAAGTGTCAATACGAAAAGGTGGCAATGCCATTATTAATATTTATGAAATAAATGAAAATGATTTAAATAATAGTTTAAAAATTAAAGATTTTAAATTTGCAAATGAAGAATGGCTAAGTTTTGTATCTGAAAATAGAAAAGGTGTTTATAGGGGTGAAAACTATGATGTTGTAATTGGTCCAGTTGCAAATGATGATGTTTATAAAACTATTGAGGTTTATTCTTCTGGACTTTTAACTATTGATCAAGCTATTGCAATTCTAAAGATTAAAAAATTATACAATCAATTTGTTTTTACATCGCCTAATGCAATTTCATTATTGAAGTTTTTAGGGTATGAGGAGGTTTAATTTTATGGATATACAATTTAATGCAATTTTAAGTATTTGCCAAATCCCTTATATTGTAGATTTAATTGTTCAAAAAGAAAAAATGGATGAATCTTCAGCAATTAATGCTTTTTATCACTCAAAAACTTATGAAATGCTAGCCAAAGAAGAAACAAAAGTATGGCATTTTAGTCCATTAATGCTTTATACAATGTGGAAGTATGAAATGGAAACTGGCGAATTTTTAGATCCGGAGCAATAAATATGACTAAAGAATTACCTTTTATTATTTTGTGTATTGAAGAATATAAAAATCAAAAAAACATGACTGGACCTGAGGTTGTAGATTTATTCAATAAATATTCAGTCATACAATATATTCAAGATTTTTATGAATGTTTACATACAACAGGTATGAAATATATTGTTAATGATATTGATCTTTACATCGATTCATGTCGAAAATCAAAAAAGAATAATTTTCGATGAATTTTTGTTTTATCGAATTATTTGATTTTGATAATTATATTATATATAATTACTTTCGAAGATTGAAAATATCTTTACTCGAATAGAGTGCCGTAAGGGCATTCTTATTTTTTTAAAGGGAGGTAATGAATGGAATCTTTGGAACAAATTAAGGTTCTAATCGAAGAATTATTAACAAAAGAAGGATATTCACTTTATTCACTTAAACTAAATAAAGGAAAGAATTTAACCTTAGAAATTGTGATTGACCGGGATGCACCAATTGGATTTGATGATATTGGTGAAATATCTAGTAAAATTTCAGATTTATTAGATGAACATGACTTTACAAGTTCTAGTTATATGCTTGATATTTCTTCGCTTGGTGCAGAAAAACCAATTGATGTATCAAAACTTGAAAAATATAAAGATCAATACATCAATATTCATCTTACACACCCTTATAAAGGAGAAAGTTATCTTGAAGGAACTTTAGTTGATGTAAACGAAAAAACAATTAAATTATTTTATTTTAAAAAAGGAAAGAAAACTACAAGTGAAATTGAGCGTGAGCATATAGATAAAGCTCGATTAGCAATTAAATTTTAGGTAAAAATTGGAGAATTTAGAATTATGGATGCAAAACATCAAAGAGCATTTCTTGCCGCTATGGAAGAGATGGTAGAAGAAAAAGGAATTAGTAAAGATATAATTGTTGATGCAATTAGTGAAGCTTTTAAAGTTGCTTATAATAAAAAGTTAAGTGACGAACTTTTAATTGTTCAAAAACCAATTAAATTAAAAAAAGTTAAGAAAATTAAAGATGAAGAAGGAAATGTTGTTTCAAGTGAAACTACAAAACTTGAAGATGCTTTAATTCGTTGCGATATTTCTTTAGAAAAAGGGAAAATTAATACTTTTAGACAATGGAAAGTTGTTAAAGAAGATGATTTAGTTGATGATTTCGTTGAAATTAGTGACAACGATGAAAGAGTTAAATCAAATAAATTAAAAATTGGTGATTTTTATGAAGAACCATTAAGTTTTGATGATTTTTCAAAAGGTGATGTTAATAGATTCATTAGTGCCTATCGTGCAAAAATCAATCAAGCTGAAAAAGAAAGCTTACTTGAATCATTTAGTGGAAAGATTGGCGAATTAATTAGTGGGACAGTTGAAAAAAGCGATGGCCATTCAGTTTTAGTTAATCTTGGAAGAATTTCTATTACTCTTTATCAAAAAGATTTAATTGGGAAAGAAACATTTAAACCTGGCGATACTATCAAAATGTATGTTTGTGGTATTTCAAAAGACGATGCTAAAGGCGGTAGTTTAATTCATTGTTCAAGATCTTGCCCAGAATACCTTGAAAAAGTTTTTGCTGATGAAGTTCATGAAATTTATGATGGAACGGTAAAAATTGCAAAAATTGCTCGTATTGCTGGAGTAAGAAGTAAAGTTGCTGTATATAGTGAAGATCCAAATGTTGATGCACAAGGTGCATGTATTGGAACTAATGGTAGCAGAATTCAAGCTGTGGTTAGTAATTTAGGTAATGATAGAAATAACAAGGAAAAGATCGATGTTATTCAATATAGTCCTGTTACTGGAATTTTGCTTAGAGAATCATTAAGACCTGGTGTTGTTATTGGTGTACATCTTGAAGATGTTGGTGATGGCAAAAAAGCAACAGTAATTTGCGAAAATGATACTGGTAGTGCAGCAATTGGTACTAAAGGTACAAATGTTATTTTAGCTAGACAACTTTGTGGTCTTAAAGAACTTATTGTTGTTGATCAAAAAGTTGCTGAAGAAAAGAATATTGATTTTGAACCAATGGCAGTGTTTGAAGAACAAGCTCGTGAAATCGAAAAAGAACAATTCAGAATCACTTCTATGAAGAATGCTGAACTTAATGCCAATAAACCAATTATTGAAGAAGTTAAAGCAGTTGTTGGTGATGATGAATATTTAGATAAAGAATTAGATTTAGAAGCTGAATATGCAAAAGTTAAGGCCGAAAAAGAAAAAGAGCCTGTCATCGAAGAAAAACCAGTCGTGGAAGAACCAGTTGTTAAGAGTGAACCTGAAGAAGTTAAAGTTGAAACTCCTGAAGTCAAGAGCGAACCTGAAGAAACCAAGGTTGAAACTCCTGAAGTCAAAGTTGAAACTCCTGAAGTTAAGGTTGAGAAAAAGGTTGAAAAGAAGATCGATATTGTTCCTCAAGAAGTTAAAACCACAACAACTCTTGATGCTTTAGAAGCTTCTCTCGAAAAAGAAAAACAAAATGAAAAACAACACGAGGCAAAAGGTAAGAAAGATAAGAAATTTGCTCGTAAAGAAAAAGAAGAAGTTGAAGAAATTAAACCTATCGTTGATGAATCAAATAAAATGTCTATCTATACAGATGAAGAACTTGCTGCTATGGAAGATGAATTTGATGATTATGATGATGAATTCGATGATGAAGATTATTCAGAATACGATAGTGATGAATATTACGATAAATAAAGGATTTTAAAAATGAAAAAAGTACCATTAAGGAAATGTTTAGCTACCAATCAAGTCTTTCCAAAAGAAGAATTGTTTCGTGTGGTTAAACAACCTAATGGCGAAGTTGTTTTAGATATTACTGGTAAACTCAATGGTCGAGGTGCTTATATTCATAGAAGCAAGGAAGCCATTGATAAAGCCATTAAATCAAAATGTCTAGATAGAGCCTTAGAAACTTCTATTCCTCAAAAAGTCTATGACAAAATGATGTTTTATATTAAATAAGGAGGAGATTTAAATGAAAGAAAAGAAAATGGAAAGGGAAGTTAATCTTCCACAAAGTAATCAAAAAACAAAAGATTATGCCAAAGTTAATAATGGTGTTTTCGTTTATACCTCATCTTTAACTGTTAGCGAACTTGCTAAAAAATTAAATGTTCAACCAAGCGATATTATTAAAAAGTTATTTATGCAAAAGAAGCTTGTAACTATTAATCAATATCTTGATGATGAAACAATTGGTGAACTCTGTCTTGAATATGGTTACGATTTTAAAAAAGAAGAAATCGTTAATGAAGAAGATTTTGAAAAGGTTAATTTAGAAGATGATCCAAAAGATTTAGTTGAAAGACCTCCAGTTGTTACTGTTATGGGTCACGTAGATCATGGTAAAACTACTTTAATTGATGCGATTAGAAATAGTAATCTTGCTGGCGCTGAATTTGGTGGAATTTCTCAAGAAATTGGTGCTTATCAAAAAACTTATAAAAATAAGAAAATCACTTTCATTGATACTCCAGGGCACGAAGCATTTAGTGCGATGAGAGCAAGAGGTGCAAGTGTTACTGATATTGTTATTTTAGTTGTTGCTGCAGATGATGGAGTTATGCCTCAAACTATTGAAGCTATTGATCACGCAAAAGCTGCAAAAGTTCCTGTAATTGTTGCAATCAATAAGATTGATGCTCCAGGTAGCAATCCAAATAAAGTTTTAGAAGGACTTATGGCTCATGACATTATTCCAGAAAAATATGGTGGTGACGTCATTTGCTGTGAAGTTAGTGCTAAAAATAAAATTGGTATTGACGATTTACTTGAAGCTATTTTACTTCAAGCGGAAATGCTTGAACTTAAAGCGAATCCAAAACGTTATGCAATTGGAACAGTTCTTGAAGCTGAACTTGATAAAGGAGAAGGTCCAAAAGCAACATTACTTGTTCAAAATGGTTCATTAACTGCTAATGATTATGTTGTCGTAGGTACAACATATTGTAAAGTTAGAAGAATGACTAATGAATTTTCTCAAGTAGTTAAAGTTGCAACTCCAGCTACTCCAGTAAGTGTTATTGGTTTAAGCGAAGTTCCTTTAGCAGGTGATCACTTTATGGCTTTCCCAAGTGAAAAACAGGCTAAAGATATTGCTGAAAAACGTAAACTTAAGAAAGTTGATGAAGAAAGAAAGAATGCCGTTGGCATCACTTCTTTAGAAGATGTTTATAAGAAAATTAATGAAAACGCGTTAACTGTTATAAATATTGTTTTAAAAACTGATTCAACAGGAAGTGCTGAAGCTGTTAAAGCAAGTTTAGAAAAACTTAATAGCGATAAAGTTAAAATTAATGTTGTTAGAGCTGCAGCAGGTGCAATTACTGAAAGTGATGTTTTACTTGCTAGTGCATCTAACGCAATTATCTATGGTTTCAATGTTAGACCTTCAGCAATGATTAAGAAAAAAGCTGAAGAAGAACATGTTGAAATTAGATTACAACGTATTATTTATGCATTAATTGAAGAAATGCAAGCTGCTATTAAAGGTATGCTTAAACAAGAAAAAGTTGAAAGTGTTACTGGGCAAGCTGAAGTTAGAAATACTTTTAAATTATCTAAAGTTGGTGCAATTGCTGGATGTTATGTTACTGATGGAACCATAAAAAGAAATTCCAAATGTCGTGTTTTAAGAGATGGTGCAATTGTTTATGAAGGCAAAATTGATTCTTTAAAGAGATTTAAAGATGATGCAAGAGAAGTTGCACAAGGCTATGAATGTGGTATCAAAATTGAAAATTATAACGACGTTAAAGAAGGCGATATAATCGAAGGATACGAAATGGTGGAGAAAGAAGATGGCGAATAAATCAGGTAGACTAAAAGCTATTATTTCTAAAAACATCAAAGAAATTTGTGAATATGAATTAACAAATGAAAAAATTGGTTTTTTCACAATTACTGATGTTGTTGTTAGTGATGATCATAGTTACGCAAAAGTTTATGTTTCATTCTTAACAAATCAAAAAGAAGGAATTGATAGACTTAATAGAGCAAAAGGTTATGTTCGTTCTTCATTAGCAAAAAAGATTGATACTAGAAGAGTTCCAGAAATAACTTTTGTTTTAGATGATAGTTATGAAAAACAAAAACATTTCGAAGAAGTTTTAAAAGCTGCAGAAGAAAAAATGAAATAAAATAAAAGCGACATCAAATTAGTTTGTGATGTCGCTTTCTTTAGAAATTTCTTTTTCAAAAATATTTACTAGATTTTTACTAAATCCAAGATTAAGGAAGATATTTTTTTCCTCTTTTTTATTTATTTTTTCAACCAATAATTTACATGGGTTATATTTTTGATAATAGATGTTGAATAGTTCTTTTAAGCCTAGTATGAACTCTTTTTCATCTGTGAATTTATAAGATTCAATCATGAAACATCGAGTTTCATCTGTGGTTTTAATTGAAATTACACCCTTAATAATATTTTTATCATAGAGTACATAATGCATAGAATCTTTATTTAAAAAGTTTTTAAAATCTTCTCCTAAAAATTCAATTTCATCAATTAGATCATCCTTAAAAATAGTTGTTTTGAAATATAAATCAGTGCCTTCTATTTTATGTTCAACATGGGAATAGAAAATATCTTCTTTATCGATATTAAACATCATATTTAAGAAATTTTCTTGGCTTGAAGGAAACTCGTTATAGATATTTTTTAAAATATTTTTGATTGTTTCTCTTTTTGTAAATTTATCGTTTGGGCAATGAGAAGGAGCAATTGGGATATTTTCTTCTTCACAAAGTCTTTTTAAATCTTCTTCTTTAGCTAAAACTAGTGGTCTAATAAATGCTATATCTTCTCTTGAAAGAACCATCTTTGGTGAAAAAGTTGAGATCCTGCCTCCATAAATTTCATTTAAGAATAAAGTTTCTATAGCATCATCTCTGTGATGAGCAAATGCTACTTTATTACAGCCTAATTTATGAGCAACTTTATTTATGATTGCTTTTTTCATTTTGCTACAAATTGAGCATGGTAAATGTGGTGTATTTTGCTTTTCTTTTTGAATTTTCAAAATAGGATATACAGTTTTTCCATCTGCAACATATATGTCATATCCTAATTTTTTTGCAAATTCTTGTTCGATCTTTGGTGAAAAATCATCGAACCCAAGGTCAATTATGCAAGGATAGATTTCAAATTTTGTTTTTGAAAATTTCTTATATAAATGTAGTGCGTAAAACATAGCCATACTATCTTTTCCGCCACTAATTCCTAAACAAATTTTGTCCCCGTCATTTATTAAATTAAATGTATTGTCTGCTGTTCTTATACAAGCTAAAATTACTCTAATTGCTTTCATAGTTTTAATCTTTTAATTTTTACCGTCCTTAATTATAATATTTCAGTGGGAAAAATAAAATGGAAGTAAGATATATTAAAGATTTTAAACATATAGATACAGATATAAAAAATTTAAGTTTAGTATTGGGTTATTTTGATGGGCTACATATTGGTCATGTTCACTTAATAAATTATGCAAAAATGAATAGTGATGGACCTGTTGGAGTAGTTACATTTGACAAACCTTTAAAATCAATTGAAGGACAAATAACTACTTTAGATGAAAAGATTGTTCTAATTGAAGAACTTAAAGTTGATTATGTCTTTGTTTTGGTTGCTGATGATAAGTTTAAACATATGTCTTACATTGATTTTATTAATAAAGTTTTAAAGAAATTTAATCCTAAAACTATATTTTGCGGAAATGATTATACTTTTGGCTATGAAGCAAAAGGTGATGTTTACGATTTAAAAATGGCTTTTGCAAATGTTCAAGTTATGAATTATGTTAACGATTTTAATCGTAAAAAGATTTCAAGTTCAGGGATTAAAAAATTAATTAAAGATGGCCAAGTTAAAGAAGCTAGTGTATTTTTAGGAAGACAATATGCCTTAATTGGAACTGTCAGTCATGGATTTAAAGAAGGCACTAAGCTTGGTAGACCTACTGCAAATTTAGAACCAGTTACAAATCTTGTAATACCTAAAGATGGCGTATATATTACAAGAACTAAAATTGATAAAAAAATGTATGATTCTTTAACAAATATTGGAACTCACCCTACAATTAACAAGGTTGAAAAACCAACGATTGAGACGTATATTTTTGTTTTTAATAAAAATCTATACGGAAAAGAAATTACTGTTTATTTTTATAAGAGATTAAGAGATGAAATTAAATTTGATTCGGTAGAAGATTTAGAAGATCAAATAACAAAAGACATTAATGAAGCATCAGAATATTTAAAGAATAATTTATAAAGGGGAAACTTATGAAAAAGATAGAACTTAAACCATACTTCGAAATCAAACCATGGGCTGGCACAAAATTAACTGAAATTTTTAATGCTCCTAAAATGGCTGGAGAAGCATGGCTTGTTTCGGCTATTAAAAATAAGGAATCTAGACTTGAAAATGGTGAAGAATTATCATCGTTTTTAAAAGATCATTATGAAGAATTGGGGTTAAAAGAAAACGAAGAATTTCCAGTTTTAATTAAAATTATTGATGCAAAAGAAGATTTATCAATACAAGTTCATCCAGATGATGAATATGCAAAATCTAAAGGTTTTAATAATGGAAAATATGAATGTTGGTATATTCTTCCTGAAACAACAAATAATAAAATTATTTTTGGTGTTAAAGAAAATACTTCAAAAGACGAACTTAAAAAGGCAATTGAAGATGGTAATTTAGAACAATACCTTATATATAAGGATATAAAGGCTAAAGATTATTTAAAAGTTGTTCCTGGAACTGTTCATGCTATTTTAAGCAATACATTTATTTTAGAAATTCAAGATCCATGCGATATAACCTATAGAATTTATGATTATAATAGACTCCCAAAAAGAGAACTTCATATTGAAGATAGTTTAAATGTTATTTATAAAAATAAATATCCTGTGGATTTAGAAAAATATAGTGTTATTGATAATAAAGATACATTTGTTATGTATGTTAAAGGTTATGATAAATTCTATATTGAAGTTGAAAAATCTACTTATAAAACATATTTGATTATCAAATAAAAACGATAGAATCTAGCAAAAGT
>CAVGUA010000008.1:0-5468 GCA_963632335.1 Parabacteroides goldsteinii | reverse complement strand
TGATTGAATATGAATTTATCAATTATGACTTTTTTATAAAAACGAAAGGAAAATATATGAGTAAAGTTTTAATTATTAATGGTAGTCCAAGAATAAATGGAAATACATCTATTGCAATTCATGAAATCGAAAATGTTTTAAAAGAAAATGGTGTTGAAGTAATAACTGTTCAAATTGGTAATCAAGATATTAGAGGTTGCATTGCTTGTGGTCATTGTCATGAAACTGGTAAATGTATATTTGATGATGCGGTTAATAAAATTGCACCTTTATTTGAAGAATCGGATGGATTAATAATTGCAAGTCCTGTTTATTATGCCTCAGCAAACGCAACTTTAATTGCATGTTTAGATAGACTTTTTTATAGTACGCATTTTGATAAGTCTATGAAAGTTGGTGCAAGTGTAGTTTGCGCTAGACGTGGCGGATGTTCTGCAACTTTTGATGAATTAAATAAATATTTTACGATTTGTAATATGCCTATTGTTTCAAGTCAATATTGGAATTCAATTCATGGGAGCAAAAAAGGCGAAGCAGAAATAGATGAAGAAGGTAAGCAAACAATGCGAACTCTTGCAAAAAATATGGTCTTTTTAATGAAAAGCATCGAACTTGGTAAAGAGAAATTTGGATTACCTGAGAAAGAAGAACGAATCGGTACAAATTTCATTAGATAAACTTTAATTATTCATATATAAGCACAAAAAATATCAAATTTTGATAAAGTTATTGTGCTTTTATTTTTGTTATAATATCATTCTTTCAAAGAGGTATTTTTTATGGAAAATAAGAAACGTTTTAGCAGTTTCAATTTTTGGCTACTTGTTTGGGGCCTTGGAATTGCTGGACAAATTTGTTGGAACCTTGAAAACCAATGGTTCAATACTTTCGTGTATGCAAAAATAGCGAAGGATCCTACTATAATTTCATGGATGGTTGGGGTTTCAGCAGCAGCGACTACTTTATCAACCTTTTTGTTTGGATGCATTTCAGATAGGATTGGTAAACGTAAAATACTTATAGCCCTTGGCTATATTCTTTGGGGAATATTTACAATTGTTTTTGGCTTAACTCAATATTTAAAATTTGGAGAAGCAAACCAAACTGCAAATATGTTAATGGTGATTGGAGTTGCAGTTGTTGCAGCTGATGCAGTTATGAGTTTCTTTGGATCTATGGGAAGTGATGTAGGTTTTAATGCTTGGATTAATGACCATATGAATGATAAAAATAGAGGACAATTAGGTGGTGCTCTTGCAACTCAACCTGTTATCGGAACTATTTTAGGAACTGTTGTTGGTGGAATGCTTGTTGGAAGTGATGATAATTACATGAGACTTTTCCTTGTGATGGGAATTGCTGTTATCTTGTTTGGTGTTTATTGCTTATTTGCTATGAAAGATAGCGAAGAATTAAAGCCAAGCAAAAGAGGAACTTTTGCTCAACAATTCTTTTCTATTTTTAATTTCAAAAGCTACATAAAACAAAAAGAACTCGTTTTCGTTAATTTAACTCTTGCTGTATATTTTATTGCCTTTAATGTTTATTTTACACATATTGGCAATTATATGATTTATTATCTAGGATTTTCTGCAGATATGATGGGCTACATCGAAGGAATTGCACTTGTGGCATCTATGCTTTGTACGGTTCCATTTACTAAATTATTAAATAAAGGCAAAGCTCCTCAACTTTGTATTGCATCAATTATTCTTAATAGCGTTGGTGTTGGAATTGTTGGTTTATTTGTTAGACCAGAAAACGTAAATGTTAATTCAATATTTAATCCTGTTTTACTTTTAGGAATTTTCTTACTCGGTTTAGGCTATGTTTTATTCTTACAAAGTATTACAGTTTGGGGGAAACAACTTTATCCTGAAGATTCTAGAGGTCAATTTGAAGGTATTAGAATTTTATTCTTTGTTTTGATTCCTATGATTGTTGCTCCATTAATTTCTAACCCAATTATTAAAAATAATGGGCAAGTAACTGATGCAAATGGTTTTGTTTCTTATCTTCCTACTGGAACATTATTCTTAGTAGGAGCAGGACTTGTTTTGCTTTCGTTTATACCTTTAATCTTTGCAATATTAGAACATAATAAAGTGAAGAAAGAGAAGGTTGAAGAAGAAAAAACAAATTGATAATTTAAGCGTCATAAAAAGGCGCTTTTTTGATGTTTTGTTTTATTGTGCTATGAAAACATATTATCAAAAGATGATAAAAATATTATTTATATTTTTATTACAAAAAATTAAAATAGAAGCAAATAGAATGTAAGCGCTTACATTCGGAAAGGGAAATACATACTTATGAATGAAAAAATGAAACGTTTTTTCAAAAATCCTCTTGGTATTGGTTGCGTTTCACTCATTGCCGCTCTTTTGATGAGTTTTGGTGCGCAATTAGTAAATACTAGTGGATATCAAGTAAAAGTCACAAGTGGTGTAGCTGATATGGATGCTTTATATGAAGAAACATATAGTAGTTCCAAAGTTAAACCATTCCGTCTTTCAATTGGGGATAATAGCGATGGAAAAGTAAATGCAAAGCTTGCTTATGACCTTTATTTACCAAAAGGAGTAGATGCTAATAATCCTGCTCCAGCCGTTGCTTTAACTCATGGTTATTTAAATTCAAAAGAATTTGAATCTGGCGTCGCTCTTGAACTTGCAAGACGTGGCTATGTAGTTCTAGCTTATGATCAATATGATCATGGAGATTCAACTTGGGATACTCCATCTCAATTTAATTTCTATGTTTGGTCAGCATATGATGCAATGGAATATTTATATGCTCAAGATTATGTTTTAAAAGCCAGTGATGGAACAGGCATGATTGGACTTTCAGGTCACTCGATGGGAGGATTCTCAAGTGAAATAGCTGTTGCCTGGGATACACTTAATATAAATATGGGTGTTTATAAGAGTTCAAAAGTTTCAACGATGTTAGCGCAAGGTGCTGATTTCCGTTATGTTGATTTTTATGTTTCTGCCTATAGCGGTGGTCTTTATGATGCAACATATAAAACATATGGATCTAGAACTTGCGGAACACTTCAAGGTGAATATGATGAATTCTTCTTCGATAACTCCAAAAATGCAAAAGGAACAGTTACTGAAAAAGATTATGCTAAAGATTCTGTTGGTTATTCAATGCTTGGCTTAAGTGGTCCAGGAGAAAGCAATAAATTCTATCAAGTTGATCCATTAACCAACATAGTTTTAGCACAAGAAAAAACTAATTTAGCAGACAATTATGGTGAACGTATAATTTATAAAGTTAAAGGTGACCATCCATATAATACGTGGTCTCCTGAAGCAACAAGTTGTATCATTGATTTCTTTAATCATGGATTTAAACATCAAACAAAATTACATGGTTTAAATGACCTTAATACTTATGTAAATGTTAAAGAAGGATCAAAACAAATTTGGTGGTTAAAAGAAGTCTTTACTTGTTTAGGTCTCATCGCTGTTTTGTCAGCTGTGGTCTTTATGGTTTTAGGATTACTTAATTTACCATTCTTTAAACTTGCGACAACTGATGCTTCAATAATTGAACCAGTTGAACCTCAAAGTAAAGGTCAAAAAATATTAGGTATAGGATTAACAGTGTTCTCTATTTTAGTATCATTCTTTATGATACCAGCATTTATGGAACCTGGTTCTTATCCAACACAAATTGCAACTCTTACAACAATGATGGATGTTTTCATGTATTCAGGAATTGGTGTAACAGTTATTCTTGCAATTATTGGTATAGTATTTAGCGTTTTAGATAAAAAAGAAAATGCTAAGAAATTAGTTAAACCTGCAGGCGGAGCCTTACTTATTTCATTTGTGGCTTTCATGTTAAGATGGTTACTTAATGATGGAACAAATTATATTTTGAATTCTACAAATCGTTATTTTAATGCTCCATCAATCAATACAATTGCATATTGGGCAATGGCATCAGGATTATTTGCACTTATCTTTGCTTTAATCTCTCATTTCTTTATTAATTCAAATAGAACAGTTGCTCATTTAGGCTTAAAAGCTTCTTGGAAACAAGTATTAGTAAGCTTAATTAACTCTGTAATCGTTTGCGGATTCATTTGTGGTTTTGTTTGGATTGTTCAACTTATTTTCAATACTGATTTTAGGGTTTACACATATGCTGTTAAAACAGTGAATGCTACTGCATTTGTTAGTGCACTTCATTATTTACCATTCTTCTTTATTTTCTATCTTGCTGCCGGTATTTCAATTGCAGTTACTACAGCTGGTAAGAAGGGATGGAAGGCGGATTTACTCGCTGTTGTTATTGAAGTTGCTCCATCAGCATTATTCCTCTTCTATCAATATGGAATTTTATATGCAACAGGCAGTGCTCCATTTATTAATTTCGCGTTAGATGGAATTCTTGTTCAAGGACTTATTATTACATTAATTGGTCTTGCAATTTATCAACGTAGAACTTTAGAAAAGAGTGGAAATATTTGGAGCGGTGTATTCTTAAATACAATATTCTTCACATTCCTTACTCTTGCAAATACTACTTTATATAATCTTCATTAATTAAGTTTAAGTAGTAATTTAAATAAATAGTAGAGATCGATATTAGCGGTATGTCGATCTCTTTTTAAAACAAATTTTAAGAAACACATGTATCAATATTTGATAATTAAGAAACAAATATTTTGAATTGTAATTTTTATGTAAAAAGATAATTTTATTGTGTCTAAAATGTTTTAAAAATTAGCTTGAAAAAATGTTGTAAAGATTTTATTTATTTGTTTTTAATGTAATTTAAGTTAAATCGAACAAAAAATATTAAATTTGAGGACAAAAAAATAAAAAATGTTCGAATAATAGCAAATTATTTGATAGTGTATCAGCAAAATTACATTATCATTTTCTGATAAGAAGAATTCATTTGCATCATTAAAATTTTTAATCTTTTCTTTGATTATTTAACCAACTTAAAAAACATAAAAAATTTAAAAAAAGTCTTGTAAGAAAATTATTTCAAGTGGTATATTATTAGTAATCTTGTAAGAGGTTATAAGATTCAAAGAAGGTCCACAGTCCCCCCCTAAAATTGTGGACCTTTTTTATACCTTAAAACCAACAAAAAATAAAATTTATGCTACAATAAATTAAATGAATTAAAGATAAAGGGGAGGATCAAATGAAATATTTATTAACATCTATTGAATTTATTATACGAAGAAAGCAAATTATCAAAGAATACAAGCCAAGATTTGTTTTTTGGTATTTAATGTTTGATGGAGATAATAATAAGATTGTCGAAGCAATGAATTGTGATTATGGACTAAGTAATAAAGAAAATTATAATCGAGTTATGAAAGATGTTAATCTTGATGATTATTTATTCATTTTAGAAAAAGGATTTAAGAAATATTGTTATAGCGAAAATTGTTTAATAGTTCATAAATAGAAGGAATTTTATATGATTAGTTC
>CAVGUA010000007.1:3231-9856 GCA_963632335.1 Parabacteroides goldsteinii | reverse complement strand
ATTTAAAATAGATAATTTCGCTTAAATTATATGTCAATATATTTTTGTAAAATAATGCCAAAAAATGTAAACACTTTCATTTTTTTGTGCTGACAAATAAAAAGTCGGCCTGTTGCGGACTTTTTTGAATATTTTTAAAAAAATGTAAGGGTTTTCATTTCCTCTTTTCATGCTTATTTTCATATTGAAAGATTATTGGATTCATATATATTTATGCTTGTAAGGAGGAACGATTTATGAATTATTTTGCAAAAGAAGAAGACTTACAATATGAAGACAATAGTAGTGTTGATATTTATGCTTTAACTAATAGTCCAATTTGCAATCAAGGAATTCCTTCATATGGGATCTTACTTATCAAAAAAGAAGACAACAGTGAAGAAGATTCAGAACTTGATTTCTAATTTTCTAAGTAAGGTTAAACTTAAATATAATGGCGTCAACTAAGGTTGACGCTTTTATTATATATATTGACAAGAGTGATATAATAAATAAAGAAAAAGAGGAAGAAAAATATATCGATTCTATGATATAATTTTCACTGATGAAACTTTTATATAACATGCATACACATACATATCGTTGCGGTCACGCAAGTGGAACAGATGAAGAATACGTAAAAAATGCTATTAAAGCAGGTTTTAAAGTTTTAGGGTTTTCAGATCATGCTTTCTTTCCTAATGTTGTTCATAAAGGAATGAGGGGCAATTACGATGAACTTGATGAATATATTTCTAGTGTTCTTAAATTAAAGAAAAAATATAGAAAAAAGATTGATATAAAGCTTGGTTTTGAAATTGAATATCAAGAAAATTATTATGGATTTTATAGATATCTTCTTCAAGAAAAAGGGTTTGATTTTTTAATTCTTGGACAACATGTTACTTATTCAATGGATGGAACCCCTAATTTTTATTTTCACGGAAAAGATGATATTGAAGGAATCAAAAGATATAAAGACGATTTAATTAAAGGTATGGAAACAGGTTTATTTTTATATGTTTGTCATCCTGATTTGTTTATGTCTCATGTTACAAAAATCACTCCTGAAATTGAAAGTATCTGTGATGAAATTTGTAAGGCCAGTGCAAAACTTAATATACCTTTAGAAGTTAATCTTGGTGGACTTAGATACAATAATTTGCTTGCTGAAATGAAAGGTACTCAACCTTATCCAAATTATTATTTTTGGAAATTTGCAAAGAAAAATAATTGTAAGTGTGTTATTGGAATTGATGCTCATAATCCAAAAGAATTATTGGATGAAGATAAAATTAATTTTGCTTATAAATTTATCGAAAGAAATGGTCTTGAATTGATAGATGATTTGAAAATGATAAATCTAAATTATACGGGTGATGCGAAATAAATTCGCATCACCTTATTTTTTATGAAAATTTTCTGTAACAAAATTTAGTAATATAAAAAAAGTCAATAAATGACTTAAAATAAGAATTCTATTTTAGTAAAATATATGTAGATTTGAGGTAATAATTATGGCATATGGAATTTTAGCTGAGTATTTATCTGGCCAAACTATTGAAGCATATTCATATTTTGGAGCTCATTTTACAAAGGAAAATCAAGAAGTGGAAATTGAAATCCCTCTTAAAAAAGATCCAAGTAAAACCAAAAAAGCAACAACAACAAAACTTGTTAATGGAGTTATGTTTAGACTTTATGCTCCTATGGCTAGCGATGTTTCTGTAATTGGAGACTTTAACAATTGGGATCCAACAATTCATAAAATGAAAAAGATTGATGATGCCGGTGTTTTTGAGGTATTCATCCCTGGTTTACATAACTACGCATTTTATAAATATCATTTTAAAAATGCTAATGGTGAATATGTTGATAAAGCCGATCCTTTCGCATTTTTTAGTGAATATAGACCTGGAAGTTGTTCAAGATTATTTAATATTGAAGGATTTATGTGGCATGATAAGCCATATTTAAATAGTAGAGATCGTAATTTTGATAAACCAATGTCAATTTACGAAATGCATCTTGGCAGTTGGAAAGGAAAAGTTGATGGAAGATATCTTTCTTATGAAGAAATTGCTGATTATTTAATTCCTTATTTAAAAGGACTTGGATACACACATATTGAAATTATGCCAATAACTCAATATCCTTTTGAAGGAAGTTGGGGTTATCAAGCAACTGGATTTTATAGTGTAGATTCTACTTATGGAAATCCAATGCAACTTATGAGTTTTGTTGATAGAATGCACCAAGCTGGTATTGGCGTTATTTTAGATTTTGCACCAGTTCATTTTGCTGTTGATTCATGGTCGCTTTCGCATTTTGATGGAACACCTCAATACGAATACAACAATGAACATATGTATTCGCCATGGGGAAGTCTTCAATTTGATCTTGGAAAAGATCCAGTTAGAAGCTTCTTAATGTCAGCTATGGATTATTTTTTAACTTATTTCCACTTTGATGGAATTAGAGTTGATGCTGTCAGTAATATTATTTATTGGGAAGGCAACAAAGATAGAGGAGAAAACACTGGTGGAACCGAATTTATTCGTAGACTTAATGGAAAGATCCATTATAAACACCCAAGTGTTATGATGATTGCTGAAGATAGTACTGATTTTAATGGAACAACTCGTGCATTAGAGTATGGTGGACTTGGTTTTGATTATAAATGGGATTTAGGTTGGATGAATGATACCTTAAAATATTATTCAAAAGATCCAGTCTATAAAAAATGGGAGCATAATAAAATTACATTCTCAATGATGTATTTTTATTCAGAGAATTTCTTGTTGCCTTTAAGTCATGATGAAGTTGTCCATGGAAAAGGCACAATTATAAATAAAATGTATGGAGACTATGATACAAAATTTGCCTTAATTCGTAATTTATATACATATCAATTTGCTCATCCAGGTAAAAAACTTAATTTTATGGGTAATGAACTTGGAAGTTTTGATGAATGGAATGAAACAAAATCATTGCCTTGGGAACTTAAAAGATTCCCTAAACACGATAGTGTTTCACGTATGATTCGTGATTTAAATTTAATTTATGCTCATGAAGATGCAATGCATAAAGAAGAATATAATCCAGTCCATTTTAATTGGTTAATGGTTAATAATTCTAATGATTCAATATTTGCTTTTGAACGTAGAGTTGGTGATAGCCACCTTGTATTTATCTTTAATATGACTCCAAACTACTATGAATCTTATGATATTGGAATCACTAGAGAAGGTACTTATGAAGAAATCTTCAATAGTGATAAAGATGTTTATGGTGGAAGTAATGCCTATAATGGCCTTCCAATAATGTCATATTATTATGGACCTGAAGAAAAGCCACATAAGATAAGTGTGAAAATTGCTGGATATGCTGCAATGATTTTCAAGTATGCACATAAAAATGGCGAAGAAAATAAATAATCCAACAAAAAATTGAAAGGAAATTTTATGTTTACTAATAAAGAAGAATTTAAAAATGAATTCGCTGAGCGTTTAAGCGAAAAATATGGCAAAACTCCTAATGAAGCTCATATTTTAGAACAATATGATATTTTAGGCGAATGCGTTAGAGATTACGCTGGAATGGATTGGCGAAATTCAAGAGAATATGTTTTAAAAAATGATGAAAAACAACTTATCTATTTTTCAATGGAATTTTTAATTGGAAGACTTATGACTTCAAACTTAATGAATCTTGGAATTTATGATATTTGTAGAGATGGATTAAATGAACTTGGAATTGATATTGGTTCATTAGAAGATGTTGAAGCTGATGCCGGTTTAGGAAATGGTGGACTTGGTCGTCTTGCTGCATGTTTCCTCGATTCTATCGCATCTTTAGGATATGTTGGCCATGGAAATTGTATCCGTTATGAATATGGTTTCTTTAAACAAAAAATTGTTAATGAAAAGCAAATTGAAACTCCAGATCAATGGTTAACTAATGGTTATGTTTGGGAAGTTAGAAAACCAAAACATGCTGTTGAAGTTTCTTTTTACGGTAATGCCGAAACTTATTTAAAACCAAATGGCGGATATGGAATTCGTACAGTTGGTGCAACAAAAGTTCTTGCTATGCCATATGATGTTTCAATTGTTGGTTATAGAAATAATCTTGCTAACTCATTACGCTTATGGAGTGCTCAACCTAGTGAAGCAAATCTTCCTGAAGGTGTTTCATTTGAAGATTATTTAACAACATTAAAAGAATTAAGTCATGGTCTTTATCCAGATGATTCAACTGAACATGGAAAATTATTAAGATTACGTCAACAATATTTCTTTGTTAGTGCAGGTCTTCAATCATTAATGAGAGGATTTATGAGAAGACATGGAAGTTTAGACGATTTCTATAAAAAAACAGTTTTCCAACTTAATGATACTCACCCAATTTTAGCAATTCCTGAAATGATGAGACTTTTAATGGATGAATATGGATATGGTTGGGATGAAGCTTGGGAACAAGTTACACATTGTTTTGCATATACAAATCATACTATTATGCCAGAAGCTTTAGAAAAATGGCCTATTCAATATATTCAAAGACTTGTTCCACGTTGCTATATGATCATTGAAGAAATTCAACGTAGAATGCTTATTTGGATGAACCAAAATAATGTTTCTGAAGAAGAAAAACTTAATATGCTAATTATTAAAGATGGATTTGTTAGAATGACAAATCTTGCGATCTATTGCGCATATTCCGTTAATGGTGTCGCCGCAATTCATACTGATATCTTAAAGAAAGTCACTTTTAAAGATTTTTATAAATACTTCCCTAACAAATTCCATAATGAAACAAATGGTGTTACTCATAGAAGATGGTTAATGTATTCTAATCCAGAATTAAGCAATTTAATTACTTCTAAGATTGGAGAAAAATGGATTCGAAATCCTGAAAATGGTCTTGAAGAACTTTTAAAATATAAGGATGATGAATCTGTTTTAAAGAGTTTAGAAACCATTAAATATAACAATAAAGTTAAATTAGCTAAATTTATTTTAGATAATTACGGAATTGAAGTTGATCCAAATTCAATTTTCGATGTTCAAATTAAAAGATTACACGCTTATAAACGTCAATTAATGAATGTTTTCAAAATTATGATTTTGTATCATGAAATTAAAACAAATCCTAACTTTAAAATGTACCCACACACATATATTTTTGGTGCAAAAGCTGCTCCAAGTTATGTATTTGCAAAAGAAATTATTGAATTAATTAATGCAGTTGCAAATGTCGTAAATAATGATCCAGAAGTTAATAAATATATTAAAGTTGTCTTTATGACAAATTATGGTGTTACTCTTGCCGAAAAAATCATTCCTGCAACTGATATTAGTGAACAAATTTCTACTGCAGGTAAAGAAGCAAGTGGAACTAGCAACATGAAATTTATGATGAATGGCGCTTTAACTCTTGGAACTTTAGATGGAGCAAACGTTGAAATCTTAGAAAGAGTTGGCGATGAGAATGCTGTCATCTTTGGTTTAAAAGTAGAAGATATTGAAAAGATTCACAATGAAGGAAGTTATAATTGTTGGGATGAATACAACAATAACCCAGATTTAAGATGGGTTCTTGATTCATTATTTAATGGTCCATGGTGTGAAAATATTCCTGAAAGATTTAAAGGTATCTTTAATGAACTCATGAATAGAAATGATGAATACTTTATCTTTAAAGATTTACCAGCTTATTTAGAAGCTTGCAAGAAAATCGAAAATCATTATTTAAATAAGAAAGAATGGTTTAAATCAACTTTAGTTAATATTGCTAAATCTGGTTATTTCTCAAGTGATAGAACAATTGAATCCTATAATAAAGATATTTGGCACTTAGAAAAAATTGATAAAAAAAGACTTTCTGCGCAAATGAAGAAAACTCTTTTATAAGATTGGTTCTTAACTAATTCAAAAATGAACATATAAAAATCACTCATGAAATTTGTCATGAGTGATTTTTTTATACTTAAATTATTCAAATTGGCTATTGTACAAAGAAGCGTATGCGCCACCTTTTTTGAGTAGCTCTTCATGATTTCCTTGTTCAATAATATTTCCATTTTCCATAAATAAGATATTATCTGCATCACGGATAGTGGAGAGTCTATGAGCTATAACAAATGATGTTCTGCCTTTCATTAATGATTCCATTGCCATTCCAATCGCAACTTCCGTTCTTGTATCAACACTAGATGTTGCTTCATCAAGAATTAATATTGGAGGATTACAAAGAAAGACTCTCGCAATAGTAAGAAGTTGTCTTTGGCCAATCGATATATTTGATGCATCATTATCAAGGATTGTGTCATATCCTTGTGGCATAGTTTTAATAAAATGATGAATTTGTGCCATTTTTGCAGCATTTATAATTTCTTCGCGTGTCGCATCATGTTTACCATAAGCGATATTTTCAGCAATGGTTCCTTTAAATAACCAAGTATCTTGTAAAACCATACCAAAATTTTCTCTTAAATTTTTCCTTGTTAATTGAGTTGTTGGAATTGAGTCAATGGTAATGTTGCCATTACTTACTTCATAGAATCTCATTAAAAGATTAATTAGTGTTGTTTTTCCTGCACCAGTCGATCCAACAATTGCTATTTTTTGACCTTTATTTACATTAA
>CAVGUA010000007.1:0-3221 GCA_963632335.1 Parabacteroides goldsteinii | reverse complement strand
CATTAAAACTGATATTTTTCATTAAAATTTTATCATTTGAATATCCAAAACTTACATTATTAAATGAAACGATACCATCAGCCCTTTTTAAAATAACTGGGTTTGAAGTATCTTTAATTTCTTCAACCTCATCTAAAAATTCAAAAGTTCTTTCTGCAGAAGCGAATGCTGATTGAAGAGAATTAACCATATATGCAGCTTCAGTTAATGGTTCAGAACAAATTCCCATATATTGAAAATATGCTTGAACTACTCCAAAACTCATAGTCCCTTTTATCATCCATGAACATGAAATTAATAGGATGATAGCTTGTGAAATTCTTGAGATAATACGAATTAAAGGATTTATAAAATTTGTCAAAAAATCTGTTTTTCTATTCGTTTTTGCTAGCTCATCAATTGAATAATTAAGAGCCTTGATGCTATTTTCTTGATTGTTATAAGCTTTTATAACATTTCTGCCTGTAAAATGTTCTTCGGCAAGACCTGTTAAAATTGATACTTTTTCTTGTCTTTCTGATGATAAAATTAAGTTTTTATTAGCTACAAATTTCGTTAAAAGAACAGAAATTAAAGAAAATCCTATAAATATTAGTGTTAATATTGGCGAAAAATAGAACATAAACGATAATGATCCAATAATTGAACCAATAGCAACAATAAGTCTTAACAACCCTGTTTGCAAAGTTTCAGATACTTTATCAAGATCATTTGTAACTCTTGAAAGAATTTCACCAGGCTTATTATTGTCATAAAATTTTAATGGTAATTTATGCATTTTTTCACTTATTTGTTCTCTTAAAGTAAGAGTAAGTTTTTCTGCAACACTAGACATTAAATATGTTTGTAAATAATAAAATATAGCGGCAGCTAAATATAAAATTGTAAATATTAATAATTTTTTGCCTAAAGGCTCCCAAGTAATCATAAATACTGTGCCTTGATTTAGACTATTTTTAATTTCAACATATAAACAGTCCATTACTTTAACACTATAATATGGTGTAAATACATAAAGAATTGTAGATATCACAACTGAAATAATTACGAATACAAGCTTTATTCTTTGATTTTTCAATTGTTTAAACAATCTTTTAGCGGTTTTAGATATATTTTTTGGAGCATCTTTTATGATTTTTGTATTATTTTTACTCATAACTAATTTACCTCCTTTGTTTGTGATTCATAAATTTCTTTATAAGTTTTGCAGGATTTAAGAAGATCTTCATGTTTTCCTATACCAACAGGAATACCTTTATCAATAACAATGATTTGATCAGCATTTTTAATCGTACTAACTCTTTGAGCAATTATGACCATCGCTTTATCACCTTTTTCTTTTTTTAATGCTTTTCTTAAATTTGCATCCGTTTTAAAATCTAGAGCACTAAAACTATCATCGAAAATATATAATTGAGGATTTTTTACGATAGCTCGAGCAATTGATAATCTTTGTTTTTGACCTCCTGAAAAATTTGTTCCGCCTTGAGCAACATAAGAATTTAATTTATCTGGTAACGATCTTACAAAATCACCAACTTGTGCGATATCTAATGCATGCATAAGTTCTTCGTCAGTCGCATTTTTATTGCCAAACCTTAAATTATCAGCAATTGTTCCTGAAAATAACCATGCTTTTTGTTGAACATAAGATAAATTGTCTCTAAGCTGTTCTTGAGTTAAATCACGAATATCAACGCCATTCAACTTTATAGAACCATTTGTGACTTCGTTAAATCTTAACATTAGTGATGCAATCGTAGATTTTCCACTTCCGGTACCTCCAATAATTGCAGTGGTTGTTCCTTTTTTACAAGAAAAATTAAGGTTTTTTAATGTATATTCATCGGCATCATTATATTTAAATGAAACATTTTCAAATTTTAGAATGTCTTCATTTTCATCAAGAACTTTAATCTTATCATCTTTATTTTTAATTTCTGGGAAGAATTCTAATACTTCATTTATTCTATTAGCACATTCGAATGCTCTTGGTAAAGTTAAAATAACCATTTGTGCCATCATTAAAAAGAATAACGAAAGTAACGCATACTCAATAACTGATGTAATATCTCCAAAATTAAATTGACCAATATAAATTCTTGATCCGCTAATCCAATAAATTAAAACAACAAATAAATTAACTGCAAAATATGACAAAGCATCAAGAGAAGCAAATAATCTATTCGCTTTAACTGATGTAACTTTATAATCATTAAATGATTCATTTAATCTATTTTTTTCAAATTCTTCATTATTAAAAGCACGAATAACTCTTACTCCTGTAATGTTTTCAAGCAAAATATTACTCATTTTATCTAATAATTTTTGCAATTTTTTAAATAGTGGTGAAGCACCTTTTAAAATGAATAAAGCGAAAATACTAATACTAACTAATACTGCTAATAAAATTAATCCAATCATCCAATCTTTAGAAAATGAGAAACCGAGTGAAACGATAAAAATGATTGGAACTGGTAAAATCATTTGGAATATGTTCACTGTAGCCATTTGAATGCTTGAAATGTCTGATGTTATTCTTGTGGTCATTGATGCTGTTCCAAATGTTTGGAAATCATAGACAGATAAATCTAATGTCTTTTTATATATTGCTTTTCTAACATCAGCCCCAACACTAGATGAAAGTTTAGCAGAAGTATATCCGCCAATAATAGAACTTATTCCTGCAACAATTGTAACAACAAGCATTTTAATTGTGGTCATAACTAGTTCATTAAAAGTAGAATCGTTAGATGCACCCTTATTTAACATTTCGCCTGCATAAGTTGGTACTAATAAAGCCCCAATCATTTCAATAGAAATAAGTAAAAATGTTATTAAACATAACTTCCAATGTGGTTTTAAAAATTTTAATATTAATTTCATACAATGCCTCCATTTCTTGACAAAGAGCCACATGTTCGTTAGTATAAACTATATAGTTGCTATACAGTCAAGAGGTTTATGAAACAACAAAAATTATTTAATATTTCAGAATTTTCAAAAATTACAGGTTTATCAAGACAAACTTTAATTTATTATGATCGTATTGGATTATTAAAACCTTATCAAGTCGAAGAAAATGGTTATAGAAAGTACTCTCATAATCAAATTTGGTATACAAGTGTTATTTGGATTTTGTCGGATTTAGGGGTTCCATTGAAAAATATCAAAACAATTATCAAAGATATTTCGCCAGAAAATAGTGAAAGAATATTAAG
>CAVGUA010000006.1:0-5769 GCA_963632335.1 Parabacteroides goldsteinii | reverse complement strand
TAAAACCTTTAAAACAAGAAAATAAATATAGATATATAGCAAGTGGTTCGCTTTTAAGAATAAATTTAAAGCATCAATTTATTCCGATTGGAAGCATACAAGAAGTTAAAATGTATCCATTAGATTTTGAAGAATTTTTATTAGCTAGTGGAGTAAACCAAGACATAATAGAATATTTAAGAGATTGTTATAATAATCAGATATCTGTTAAAAATGGAATTCATAAAGTTATTTTTAGAAAATTTAAAGATTATTTGATATGTGGTGGATTACCTGCAGCTATTAAAGAATATTTAGGATTAAATGTTTTAAAAACTAGAAGTATTCAAAATCAAATTTATAGTTTTTATAAAGATGATGCTGCAAAATATGATGAAATTCATAAACTAAAAATAATGATGATTTATGATTTATTACCTTCATATATGGAAAATAAAGTTAAAAGAATTCAATTTAAAAAAATTGAAGATATAAGAAATGCTAATCTTAAAAAATATAGTGAAGAATTTGAATATCTAATAAGTTCTGGAATTGCGCTAGGTGTTAAAGCGATATCAGATCCGAAATTTCCTTTAATTGAATCTGCTAGTAAAAACCTTATCAAACTTTATTATAACGATGTTGGAATACTTACAAACATTCTTTATAAAAATAATACAGATTCAATCTTAAATATTGAAAAGGGCATTAATTTAGGATCTGCTTATGAAACGGCAGTTGCAATGGAATTAACTGCTCATGATTATGCTTTATATTATTTTGATTTAAAGAAAGTTGGTGAAGTAGATTTTTTAGTTAATGATTATAATAGCTTATCAATTTTACCAATCGAAGTTAAATCAGGAAAAGATTATAACAATTTTAGAGCTATACCTAAGTTATTAAAGGATCCATATAATTTGAAAAAGGTATTATTTTAAATAATAATAAAGACATAGTTATAAAAGACAATTTAATAAGCATGCCTATTTATATGGTTATGTTTATTTAGTTTCTAAAAAAGTGGCGAAACCATTTTGAAGATAAAGGGTTTATTGGGTTAATTAGTCTAAATTCTTTAAAACTTTCTTTTTAAAATAAAGAATATTCGAAAATTTTTGACGTACTTTTAATTTTGCAAAAGTTTAAATATTAATAGATTGTGGTCTAAAAAATTGTCGCTATTTAGAAAAAATAATTCTAAATACTATCATTGCAATGATATAATATTGACATATAATTTAGGAGTTTAGTAGTGGCTATTATAAAATTAATGCATGGTAGTGATCATATTATTAATAATCCAAGTTATGTTCTTGGAAAACCATACAATGATTATGGCCCTGGTTTTTATTGTACCGAAGACATTGAATTAGCAAAAGAATGGGCTTGTAAAGAAAATAAAGATGGCTTTGTGAATGTATATGAACTTGAAATAGATGGTTTAAATATATTGAATCTTCTTGATGGAAAACATAGTGTATTAAATTGGATAGCATTATTACTGAAAAATAGATTATTTTCATTAGAAGATGAAATTGCAATCGATGCAAGAGATTATATAGTCAAGAATTATTCAATTGATTTAAGAAATTATGATGTTGTTGTTGGCTATCGTGCAGATGATTCATATTTTTCTTATGCGCAATCATTTGTTAGTAATTCTTTACCATTGCGGAGTTTAAATATGGCCCTAAAATTAGGAAAACTAGGGGCTCAAACTGTTTTAATTTCTAAAAAAGCATACAATCAAATTCATTTTGTTAAAGCTGAACCAGTTAATAAAGAAATTTATTATTCAAAGTTTTTATCTAGAGATATAAATGCTAGAACGACATATCAAAACGCAGTTAAAAAAAGACGTTCTTATAAAGAGGATATATTTGTTATGGATATTTTAAGAGAGGAAATAAAAGATGACGATCCACGCATACAACGAATTGTACTTAAATGATGCAACTAAAAGTTTAGCTAATGCTTTTGATTATGCAATAAATGATTGTAAAATTGATCCAGATTGGTTTACAAAGCTTTTTGTACAATCTGATTTGTCAAAGCAATTTGAAAGAGGCAATCCATCTATTATTTCTGGAAAATCAGGAGAAGAAATAGTACGAAGTTTATTAATAGATTTTTATAAAAATAAAAAAATTCCTAAAAAGACTTTTGTCTGTGAACGCACTCCTGAATATTGGGCGGGTTGGGCTTTAGCACAATATCAATGGGTGTCTTGCAAAAAATTCAAAGATATATTTGAAAGAATTTCGCTTAGTGAAATTATATCCATGTATCCAGTATTTCATGAAATGGATATAACAAATTTTTATGAATCTATCGATAAAAAATTTGATGAATCTATCTCAGATACTAAACTTAAAAAAATACGCGAAAATAGTCGAATTTCTCAGCAAGAACTTGCTGCTAAGTCCGGCGTAAATATTCGATCAATTCAACTATATGAACAAAAAGTAAATGACATTGATAAAGCACAAGCACAAACATTATATAAACTATCAAGAGTTTTAGGTTGCGATATTGAAGATTTGCTTGAAAAACCAGAAAAAATTTAATTTAGGTAGGGGAATTTAAACTATGAAGAGATATGCTGGTAAAGTTATATTTGATAAATTCTTAAGGCATTGTGGTGATTGCATTAGATGATGAATTTTTATTCGAAATTATAAAAAAGTGTAGAATAAGTGTAGAATAAGTGTAGAATAAAAATATAACAAAAAGGTGAGAATCATGAATCTTGGAAAAGAAACAGAGAATATTGAATTTAAAAAAAGTGTATCAGAGTTAAAAGAGGGGATTATATCCATTTCATCTATGCTTAATAAAAGTGGATATGGGGTTGTTTATTTTGGAGTTAAAAACGATGGGGAAATTATAGGGCAAGATGTAGGGAATCTTACTTTAAAAAACATATCCCAAGCTATTGCTAACTCGATTAAACCTCAAATTATTCCAACGATTAGTGTTGAACTTTTAGATGAAAAAACTGTTGTTAAAGTTGAAGTAAAGGGAAATGAAAGACCATACTCGGCTTATGGAAAATATTTTATTAGATCATCTGATGAGGATAGGGATATTGCTCCTAATAATTTGAGAGAATTAATACTTTTAAGACACAATGATTCGATTGCAAGAATTGAAGCAACAAACCAATTTTTAACATTTAATCAACTTAAAGGTTTGTATTTAAATAATGGATTAACTTTGAATGAAGACACATACAAGCACAATTTAAATTTGCTTTGCGAAAATGGAAGATATAATCTTTTAGCGGACATTTTATCAGATTCTAGTATGTTTTCGATAAAAGTTGCAACTTTTGCAGGTACTGATAAAACTTCACTTATAAAAAGGAATGAATATGGTTATAAGTGTTTACTTTTAAGCATTTCACAGGTGCTTGATTATGTTGAAGCTATAAACGAAACACTAGTTGATGTAACAGGTGGTTTAAGAAAAGAGAAGAAACTATTTGATTTTTCTTGTTTTAGGGAAGCCTGGTTAAATGCTTGCTTGCATAATAAATGGTCGAAACTTACCCCACCTGCTGTTTATATTTTTTCAGATAGAATAGAAATAATATCTATCGGTGGTTTGCCAATTGACTATTCATTAGAGGATTTTTATATGGGGAGAAGTAGACCTGTAAATGTTGAACTTCAAAAAATATTAGGTCAATTAAACTATATAGAACAAACCGGTCATGGAGTTCCTTTAATTGTAAGTAAATATGGTAAAGAAGTTTTTGATATTTCTGAAAATTTTATTACTGTAACGATACCTTTTAATAGAGATACAATAAATAAAAATGAAAAAACATTGAAAGAGTTGTCTAAGAACCAAAGCCGTGTGCTAAATGAAATTAAAAAGGATGCACATATAACTACAGCTGAAATGGAGAAATCATTAGGTTTAGGGCAAACAACAATCAATAATTCAATTAAAAAACTCAAAGAAATGGAATACATAGTAAGATATGGCTCTAATAAAAATGGCTATTGGGTTTTGAAGTAATTTAAATAATATAGATAGAATCAAAGAAAATTCATAGTTGGATATATAAAGGTTAAAAATATAAATTTGATTTTTTTAAATAAGGCTTTTAATGAAGTTATAGCAAGTTTGCTTAATTTTTAAATTGAGCGTTGCAAAAATAGTGATTTGTTTTGACTTGAAAAATACTATTTTCAAACAAGAAAATTTATTAAAAAACATAAATGAAATTAATTTGATAGAATCTATTGGAAACACATTTTTGAAAGATGTGTTTCCTTTTATGTTATTTTAAGGGGATCTTTTAATGAAAATTATATCGTGGAACCTTAATGGTTTAAAATCAGCTATTGATAGTGGGTTAGTTTCTTTTATTGATGAAAGTGAAGCTGATATTTATGTTTTTCAAGAAACAAAAGTTGGAACAAAACTTAATATTGAAACAAAAGAAAAATATCTTAGTTATTGGTATTCAGATAAAGAAAATACTGGTTATTCAGGAACACTTTGTTTGACGAAGTTTCCTCCAAATCGTGCTTTTTATGGTATTGAAGGAACTAATAATTTTAATTTTGAAGGAAGAATAATAACATTAGAATTTGATACTTTTTTTGTTGTTAATTGTTATTTTCCTAATTCTCAAAGTAGTAATCAAAGGAAAGACTATAGGTATAAATGGGACAAAATTATTTTTGATTATTTAATGAATTTAAAGAAGAAAAAGCAAGTTATTGTTTGTGGTGATTTTAATGTTTCTTATTTATATGAAGATACATTTGAAGGAAGTAGATATTTAAATAAAGATGATAAAGATTTTGAAACAATTGAAAGAGAGAATTTTAAAAAGCTATTAAAAGCAGGATTTATAGATGCTTTTAGAGAAAAGCATGAAGATGCAAAAAATAAATATACTTGGTGGTCAAATAAAGATAATAAAAGAAAGGAAAATAAAGGATATAGACTAGATTACTTTTTAGTTAATGAGAAACTTAAAGATAAAATAATTGAATCAAATATACTTAGCGAAGTTTTTGGATCTGACCATTGTCCAATTGTTTTAGAAATTGATATTGATAGTGGAGAAAAAAAGAAGCTATGTCCATGTTCATATGAAGATATCAAAGAATTAGATAAAGCAGGTGTTAGTTTAGAAGAGTTAAAACAATATGATTTGACCGAAGTTTGGGGGAGCATTGATTTAGATAAAGTAGGGAAAACTCTTGAAGAAGACCAGAAAAAGTTAGCGATATGTGCGACGAAAAGAGACTACATTAATATGAGAAAAATGCAAGACAAAATAGTTTCTTCAATGGATGCTAAAGTGCTTGCAGTTGAGCATGTTGCTAATAATATTAAAACACCAGGACGAGATGGAGTATTATGGGACACTGATGATAAAAAAATGCAAGCAGTTTTATCCCTTACGCCAATTCTATATAACGCAGAACCTAACATCCTTTTTAGTCTTAATTGTCGAAATGGTAAAACAAGAAATATTCAAATTCCTACATGCCACGATCGGGCAATGCAATGTTTATATGCATATGCTCTTGATCCAATTAGTGAAGCTTGGGGCGAAAAGAAATCTTTTTCTTATAGAAAAGGAAAATCATCATATGATTTAGATGCTTATATTAAAAAAGCATTGAGTGGAGAAAATGCTCCTAATTTTCTTTTTATTGGAGATATATCCAAATGTTATGAACATTTTGATCATGAATTTATATTAGATAATATTCCTTTGGATAAGGAAGTTTTGACTCAATTCATTAAATCAGGATA
>CAVGUA010000005.1:0-10013 GCA_963632335.1 Parabacteroides goldsteinii | reverse complement strand
ACCTTTAGTTAATAGATTATTAGGATTGTATGCTTCAACTAAATTTTTAGAGTTTTTTATTTCTTGTTCAAGAATCAATAACTTATTAGAAATTATAGATTTCAATTTTAATTTATAGTTATTCAGATTTTGCTCGATTCCATCGTATATATTTTTGATATTTGATAATGATGGTTTTGATTTTATAATTACTAATTTGCTATTTAAATCATTTATTTTTTGGTTGGCAATCGAATTAAGCAGATTATTAATTTGAGATAATTCTTCAAGTAATTCAGTTTTATCTGGGACTGCAGCTTCTGCAGCTCCAGTTGGTGTTGATACATATTTATCAGCAACATAATCACAAATTGAACGATTAATTTCATGACCGACAGCACTGATTATTGGTATTTTGCAATCATAAATTGTTTTGGCAAGATTTTCGTCATCAAATGGCGTTAAATCTTCAACACTTCCACCACCACGACCGATTATTATTAGATCAGGAGCGCTTTTTTCTGCATTTATAAGATTTTTAATTAAATCTTTAGAAGCATCTAAACCCTGTACCAAACTATAAAAAACAGTTATATCGACTAATGGATATCTTCTAAAAATATTAGTAACCATATCAGCACATGCAGCGCTATTTTTCCCAGTTATAATTGCGATACTTTTTGGAAATTTAGGGATAGGTAGTTTATGCTTTTCATCAAAATATCCTGCTTTTTCCAGTTTTGCTTTTAATTGTTCTTTCTTTAATAAAATAGCTCCTTGTCCAAATAAATCAATTTTTTTTACAATAATTTGATATGTTCCATTTGGAGGATATGAACTAATATTTCCATACAAGATAACATCATCACCATTCTTCGGTTCAAATGTGAGTGAATACGTGTCATATTTGAACATTACTGCTTTGATAGCACTATTTTCATCTTTTAACGAAAAATATATATGACCACTTCTATTTCTTCCAGTATAGTTACTAATTTCACCATGCAAGGCTATATTTTGAAGAGTTGGTGTATTATCAAAAAGAAGCTTAATATAATTATTAAGCTCACTAACAGTAATAAATTTTTTGTTACTTTCTTCGATCATATCAATGTTTTGTCAAGTATGCCATTAACGAATTTATAGTCGTTTTCTTCACCATATTTTTTTGCTAATTTAACGGCTACGTTGATAATAATTGCTTTTTCTTTATTATTACAATAATAATAATTGCTATATGCAAGGATAAGTATTGCTTGTATACAAGTATTTAATCTACTAAATTTCCAATTCTTAAGATTTAATGAAATGTTTTCGATAATTTCGTTTTCATTTTTTAAAGCTTTAATTAATACTTCTTTCAAGAAAAGATCACATTCTTCATAAGGCAATTGCGATAAATCACTTATTGTTTTTTCTACATTAATTGTTTCATTAATTTCTTGTTGAATTAAGAAGTCATACATAATTTGCATGGCCAATTCTTGGATCTGATTACGGGATCCATTATCAATAACATTTCCCATGAAATTATTCTCCTTCTTCAGATGTAATTTTAACATTGATTTCAAAAGGAACAACTTCACATATCATCAATAAATTACTATTAATATAATCTGTAATGCTCTTTTCAATATATTTTGCATCAATATTAGCTTTTTTGGTTACATAAAATTTATAAATAACTCTATTAGAACGAATTGTGACATCAATATTATCACTAATTTTAAATCCTTTATCGTTCTTCTCGCGAATATAACTAACAACATGTTGACCCAAAGTTACGAAAACATCTCTAGATATCCCTAGATCACCTTGGCTTGTATAATGTTGTAAATAAACGTAACTTGGCATATAAATTAGTCCTTTCCTTTACTATTTTAGATGTTTTTCAATGAAACTAGCAACATCTTCTTTTGTAAATTTAAAATATTTAAATAAGTCATCTGCTTTCCCTGAAGCACCATATTCATCTAAACCATAATTGAATTTTGCGTATTTGCCCCAACCAAATGTTGAAGACATTTCAAGAGAAACGCGTTTATTATAATCTTTTCCAAGAATTTTTTCTTTATAAGTTTCATTTTGCTTATCAAAAAGATACGTTGATGGCATAGAAACAACCCTTATATCCATACCTTTTTCTTTAAGCATATCTTTTACACTTAACGCAAGACTAACTTCACTACCAGTTGCAATTAAAACTACATCAGGTTCATTTTTGCTTGAATTACTTACAATATATGCACCTTTTTTAACTCCGTCATAATTTGAAGAATCTTTAATTAAAGGTAAACCTTGACGTGAAATAATTAAACAAGTTGGAGTTCTTGTTGATTCTAAAGCAATTCTCCAAGCTGCATATGTTTCTTTTGCGTCGCATGGTCTAATAACATTAAGATTTGGCGTAGCTCTTAAACCAGCTAATTGTTCGATTGGTTCGTGAGTTGGTCCATCTTCACCAACAGCAACTGAATCGTGAGAGAATAAGAATATTTGTGGTAATCCTTGTAAAGCGGACATTCTTATAGCGTTTTTAGCATAATCACTAAAAATTAAGAAACTACCTACATAAGTCCTTAACCCACCATGTAATAACATACCATTACTTGCAGCACACATTAAAAATTCTCTAATACCCCAATTTATATTGGTGCCACCTCGACTATTAGGTGTATAAGTTACGCCTCCTTCAAGTTTTGTCATAACGCTTCCAGCAACGTCAGCACTACCACCAACTAAATTTGGAAGTAATTTATGGTAGAAATTTAGTACTTTTTGGGAAGTTATTCTAGTTGATTCTTTCTCAACTTCATCCATTGGTAAATGTTTTGCATTTAAATATTCATTAACGTCATTTGTTGATAAATCAAATAACTTTTTATAAGTATGAGCATCTTCTTTTTGAAGAATTTTTAAGATTTCTTCGTGCTTTTTATAAGCTTTTTCACCTCTATCTATAAAGTTATCTTTGAATACTTTATAAACTTCTTCAGGAACGGTAAATGGAGGATAATTAAATCCATATTCTTCTTTTGCGTGTTTTCCATCTTCTTCACCTAAAGGAGCACCATGAACTTTTGATGTGCCTTGATTTTTGCTACCAAAACCAATAATTGTATTGAATACAACAAGAGTTGGATTACTATTTATAAAGCTTTTTGCTCTTAATATAGCTTTTTTAATTTCTTTAACATCATTACCATCTTTACATTGAACTACATTCCATCCACAAGCCTTAAAACGCATGATTACATCTTCGTTTTGGGATTGTGCAAGTGGTCCGTCTAATGTAACATCATTCTTATCGTAAAGGAGAATTAATTTATTTAATTTTTGAAATCCTGCATATTGGATTGCTTCTTGGCTTAAACCCTCTTCTAAACAGCCATCACCACATAAAACATATGTATAATGGTTATAAATCTTTTCATCATAAAGTTTACTAAGCATTGTTTCAGCCATTGCCATACCAACGCCTTGAGCAATTCCTTGTCCTAATGGTCCGCTTGTTGCATCAACTCCAGGTGTATGACGATATTCAGGATGACCCGGTGTTTTACTACCTAAAACTCTAAATTTCTTTAAGTCATCAAGTGAAATATCGTAACCTGAAAGATGCAAAATTGTATAAAGAAGCATTGAAACATGACCTGCAGAAAGTACGAATCTATCACGATTAATCCATTCTGGGTGTTTTGGATCTGCTACTAAAAAATCTTTAAATAATTCATAAACTATAGGTGCACTACTTAAAGCCATACCTGGATGACCAGATTTGTTTAAATTAATGCAATCGATACATAAACTTCTAATAGTCGCAACAGCCAATTGATCAATGTTTTTTGGATCATTAAGATTTAGTTTATTCATTTATTTCTCCTCTTTAATAATTAAACCTAATTCATTAAGTTGTTCTTCACTTACAGGTCGTGGGGCATTAGTCATTGGACAAACTGCACTTAAATTCTTTGGGAAAGCTATAACATCACGAATATTATCTGTTCCACTTAAAATCATAGTAAGTCTATCAAGACCAAAGGCTAAACCACCATGTGGAGGGGTTCCATATTTTAAGGCTTCAACGAACCATCCGAACTTTTTGTCGATATCTTCATCGCTGACACCAAGGACTTCAAATATGGTTTTTTGTAAGTCTTGATCGAATATTCTTAAGGTTCCACCACCTGCTTCGTAACCATTAATTACAATATCATAAGCATACGAATATACTTCTTCTGGGTGAGTCTTCAACTTATCTAAATCTTCATCACATGGTCTTGTAAATGGATGATGCTCTGCAACAATCTTTCCATCGTCACTTACACCGAATAATGGGAATCTAGTTACCCAAAGTAAATCATAAGTATTTGGTTTAATTAATCCAAGTTTATAAGCTAATTCTTCTCTTAATGCGCCTAAACCAAAATATACATTCTTTTTATTGTTTCCTGCAGCAACAAAGATAACATCGCCATCCTTTGCACCCATCTTTTCTTTGAGTTCATTTAAAACTTCAGGAGCATAAAACTTAGATAAACTACTAGAAATTAACTGATTTTCTACTTTAAATACACCAAATGATTTCATATTAAATTTGTTGGCCAATAAATTGTACTCATCAATTTTCTTTCTAGATGTTTCAGCCGCAATTCCTTCAACTTTAATCGCACTAATGAATTTTGCGTTTTTATAGACCTCAAATTCACCTTTTTCAAGAATTGATTTAACATCTTCGAGTAACATTCCAAATCTTGTATCTGGTTTATCACTACCATACTTTGAAACGGCTTCATCATAAGGCATTCTTCTTAAAGGAACTTGAACATCATAGTTAATTGTTTCTTTGAATATCTTTTTAAGTAAATTTTCAGCAATTGTTAAGATTTGATCTTCATTTAAAAATGACATCTCAAGATCGATTTGAGTAAAATCTGGTTGTCTATCTGCTCTTAAATCTTCATCTCTAAAACATTTTGCAATTTGATAATATCTTTCAAACCCAGATACCATCAATAATTGTTTATATAATTGAGGAGATTGAGGTAAGGCATAAAAACAACCATGATGCACTCTTGAAGGGACAAGATATTCTTTAGCTCCTTCAGGAGATGAAAGCGTTAAAGTTGGTGTTTCAATTTCTAAGAAATCTAAAGAATCTAAGTATTCATGCACACATTTAACAATTTTTGCACGAATAAAGAATCTTTTTTGCATTACAAGTCTTCTTAAATCAAGATAACGATACTTTAAACGAACATCTTCTAATGCATCAGTATCATCAGCAACAATGATTGGAGGTTGAGCTGCAGTATTAATAATCTTTACTGAACTTGCAACAACTTCAATTTCTCCAGTTGCTAAATTTTTGTTTGGTTGGTCTTTTTTAGTTACGACACCATGGACAGAAATAACATATTCATTACGAATATCTGGAATCTCAATATCATCAGTTTTAATTGTTACTTGAACAATTCCCCATCTATCTCTTAAGTCGATAAAAAGAAGACTACCAAGGTTTCTTCTTTTGGCAACCCATCCTAAAATATCAACTTCTTTTCCTACATCGCTAAGACGTAATTCACCACAATGGTGGCTTCTTTTATATTCTTCCATAATTTAATTCCTCACGTATCTATTCATGGTGATGATGTTCTTCATCTTCGCCAAACAATTCATCAATTTTTTCTAAAAGTTCATCATTATTAACAGTAATTTGTTCTTGTGAAACTAAATTCTTTAATTGAACTTGTTTATTTTTGATTTCATCTTCCCCAATTAATATTGCATATAATGCTTCTCTTCTTTCAGCTTTTTTAAACATTGCTCCAACCCCTTTATGTTCTAAGCAAACATCAGTTGAATAGCCTTGAAGTCTTAAAAACGTTGAAAGACTTAGAGCTTCTTTAGTGCAATCATCACCAATTGGCATAACATAGAAATCAAGCGGTACGTCGGTAATTTCTTCTGGGAATAAATGATCATCTTCCATTAAAAGAACTAATCTTTCAATTCCAAATGCAAAGCCTATACCTTGAAGTTCAGGTCCACCACATTCTTTAACAAGATTGTTATAGTGACCACCTCCTCCAAGAGCTCCATAGTCTTTACCTTCGCTTGAAGTATAATGATATTCAAATACAACTCCTGAATAATAATCTAGTCCTCTAACAAGATTATGATCAATTTCATAGTCAATTTCGTTTTCTTTTAAGAAATTTTGAATTGTTTCGAAAGATTTTTTGCTTTCTTCAGAATAATATTCATCGATTGAAGGCGCATTTTTGTTAATTTCAATATCATGTTCTACTTTACAATCAAGTATTCTTAAGACATTTAATTTATAACGTTCTTTGCAATCTTCACACATTTCATCAAGATGTTTTCCATAATATTCTCTTAAAGCATTTTGATAATTTTCTCTTGTTTCTTTATCGCCTAATGAGTTTATTTTCAACTTAACATTTTTAAAACCAAGAAGTTTTAAACAATAATATCCAAGCAAAATAACTTCAATATCTTGATAAACAGTTGAAATACCAACGCTTTCAACACCAAACTGATTAAATTGTCTATAACGACCTTGTTGTGGTCTTTCGTATCTAAAACATGGTCCAACATAATAAGCTTTAATTGGAAAGTCTTGCATAGCAAAAACTTTATTCATGACCATTGAACGCATGATTCCGGCAGTAATTTCAGGTCTTAAAGTAATTGAACGACCGCCTTTATCTTCAAATGTATACATTTCTTTTCTGACGATATCGCTACTTTCACCAGTCGATCTTAAAAATAATTCACTATATTCCATGATTGGAGTACGGAATTCTTTAAAATTATATGTTTCTGCTACTTTCGAAAGCAATTCTTCGACATAACTATATTTTGAAGCATCTTTCAAAATAATGTCGTGTGTACCTTTAACTATATTAAACATAATCTTAACCTCACCGCTTAATTATAAATAATTAAGCGCAAATAATAAAGTAAATACAATTAATGACAACATTAACTGGATTAAAAACAACAAAATTAATTTAATATTTTAATGAATTACACGCTTTATATCGTAAACACTGCTAATATTCTTCAAACCTTGGAATATCGAATTTAGCATATTAATGTCTGTTACATATATTTGGCATGAAATTGTAACTGTATCAGTATCTTGATGCATTTTTGCGCTAAATTCAGTTATTTTAATCTTAAATGTAGACAAACAGTTCATAATATCGGCAACAAGACTATTTCTATCGTTGCATTCAATAATTAAATCAACTGGATAGGTTCCACTTAAGTTATGTTTCCAATAAACATCAATTAATCGAGCTTTTTCACCTTTTATATTTGGGCAATCTCTTCTATGGACAGTTACACCCATACCCTTTGTGATATAGCCAACAATATCATCGCCTGGAATTGGCGTACAACAATTACCTAAGTTAATTTTTACACCTTCACCATTTTCTATATAAACAGGGGAATCAAAATCACCAATAGATTCTTTACGACTTATAACAATTTCTTTTTTAGCTTTCTTTTTAATTCCAATAAAATCCAAAATTGCACTAGGAGTAGGATTTTTCTTACTAATATTAAAGAAAAGGTCATCAATAGTAGCACAATGGTAATTATTTAGTACATTTGAAGTGTTTAATAATTCATTCATTTTCTCTGGTTCGGCATCTCTTTCTTTAAAAGCGATTGCACATAATTCTTTTCCTCTTGCAATTGCGGCACTTCTTAAATCAACGTTTTGCTTTTGCAAAAACTTTTTAATGTGAGTTTTTGCAGAACTTGTTTTAACAAAATCTAACCAATCTTGGTTTGGTCCAGGAGAAGTTTTACTCGTTTTAATTTCAACAACGTCGCCGGTCTTCAAGATTGTGCTTAATGGAACCATTATGTTATTAACGGTTGCACCAACTGCACTATCACCAACTTTAGTATGAATTTTATAAGCCATATCAAGAGGAGTTGAACCAGCTGGCAAATCAATAACTTTACCTTTAGGAGTAAATACAAAAATATTTGCATCAAAAATATCTTTAGACAAATTATCTAAATATTCTTGAGCATTTGCATCAGTGTTTTCATTTGAAATAGAAACAAAATCTCTGAACCAGTGCAATTTTTCTTCAATATCATGTTGCTCAGCTCTTGGATCATAATGTTCACCTTCTTTATATCTCCAATGTGCTGCAACACCAGTTTCGGCAATTTCATCCATTTCTTTAGTTCTAATTTGAACTTCAAAAATATTACCATCTCCTGAAATAATTGTTGTATGCAAAGATTGATACATATTACTTTTTGGAACAGCAATATAATCTTTAAATCTGCCAGGTATTGGACGATATTCTTGGTGAATAAGTCCGAGTAATTCGTAACAATGCAACGTTGTATCTGTAATGATTCTTAAAGCTAAAACATCATAAATTTCTTCGAATTTACGACCTTTAACATACATTTTCTTATATATTGAATAAATTGATTTGATTCTTGATTCAATATCAAAAGGAATATTTGCATTAAATGCAATATCTCCAAGTTTCTTTTTAAAATTATTTAAAGCTTTTCCTCTTTCTCTAACCCTTTTGCTTACTAAATCATTAATTTCATTATAGATATCTGGTTTTAAAACTTTTAAAGACAAATCTTCAAGTTCACTTTCAACTCTGTAAATACCTAAACGATGAGCGATTGGTGCAAAAACTTCTAAAGTTTCATTAGCTAATGCTTCTTGTCTATTAGGAGCCAAGGATGAAATAGTTCGCATGTTATGCAATCTATCCGCAAGTTTAATAATAATGACACGAACATCTTTTGCCATTCCTAAGAATATTTTACGATGGTCTTCAGCTTCAAATTCTTCTTGAGTTCTATGAGACAATTTAAGTCTTTGAATTTTTGTTAATGAATCAACAATTTTTGCACAATCTGAGCCAAACATCTCACTTATATCATCTATGGAAGTGTCAGTATCTTCCACTACATCATGCAAAAATGCAGCCTCTATTGTGACTGGACCAGCCTGAAGTTGTGCACAAATATAAGCAACCTCTATAAGGTGTTGAACATATGGTTCCCCACTTTTTCTAAATATACCTTCATGTTTTGAACTTGCAAAATCATAAGCTTTTTTAATAGCTTCTCGATCTGCTTCATTATGAATATAAAGATATGATAATTCCTTTACATCTTCATAAGTATGCATTGGGTACCCACCATTAGGCACTAATTTATTTTCTTGAACTTTCTTATTTTCCATAAAATATATTCTACTCTTTAAATAATTTTAGAAAATGATAAAACTCTAAATTGAACACTAGTTTTTCCATTAAAATAATTTAAATCAAATTCACCAATAAGATTAATGAAATCATAATCAAATAAACTTTTATCATAATTAAAATAGACAATTGTTGCATTAGGATTGAGTTTTGTATAGATATGTTCACCATTTTTACTAGTTTTTAAAAATTCACTTCTTAATCCTTTTATAATAAATTTAGGTGCTTCAAAATCATATCCAAAAGGCGAAATATTATTTAAAATTTGATAATTCTCTTTTGTAATTTCAGCTAAATTAATTTCAATATAATTGTCGTCTATATCTTTAAATGGGTGTAATGAAGATGCTTTTTCAAATTTTTCTTTGAATTCTTCAAAGTTTTCTTTCTTTAACGAAAGACCGCCAGCATTTTCATGACCTCCATAAGTTAAAAGTATATCTTTTAAGTCTTCTAATACAATATTTATACTAAAACCATTTTTACTTCTTAAACTTCCTTTGTAAACTCCAGGATTCATATTTTCTTCAACTAAAACCACAGTTGGTTTTTTATAGTCTTGCATGAATTTGTTAGCAAGCAGTCCTGTTAATCCTTCTTTTATATTTTTTTCAAATATGACAATAGAGTTTTTTGAATCATCAATCTTTGTTTCTTTAATATATGAAGATACCATTTCTTTTCTTTTAGAATTTATAAGTTCAATCCATTTTGATTTTGTTTTGATATATTCTTCATTAT
>CAVGUA010000004.1:0-3560 GCA_963632335.1 Parabacteroides goldsteinii | reverse complement strand
TTCCTTTCTATCTTTACTTTTAAAAATATAACTTCCTGCAACCAAAATATCAACACCAGCTTCTTTGCATAATTTTGCTGTATCAACATTTATTCCTCCATCAACTTCTATCAAAAAATCATATTTGAACTTATCTTTCAAAGAATTAAGATCTTTTATCTTTTCAACAGATTCACAAATAAACTTTTGGCCGCCAAAACCTGGTTCGACTGACATTACCAAAACTAAATCAACAAATTTTAAACAATCAACAATTTCTGAAACACGAGTATTTGGTTTAATAGATAAACCGAGTTTTTTATTTTTTATATGAACCATATGTGAAATATCTTCGATGTCATCTTTATTTATGGTTTCATAGTGAATTGTCACGATATCTGCTCCAGCATCTAAAAATTCATTAATATATTTTTGAGGATTAACAATCATTAAATGAACGTCAAAAATAATTGGATAATTTCCTGATTTTAAAGATTTTAAAACAGGTATTCCAAATGAAATATTGTTAACGAATTGGCCATCCATTACATCAAAATGTAGATATTTTGCACCACCATCAACAATATCATTAATTTCTTTATCTAATTTTTTAAAGTCACTAGCTAAAATTGAAGGACTTATCTCGACTTTTTTCATATTTATCCTAATCATTTGCAAATCCAAAAAATCTAGAAAACCAGTTTGTTCCTTTTTTCATAGCTTTTTTGTTGTTATATAAAGAAATAATATCTTCTTTCATTTCTTGAGCGTGCTTATATCTAACATTCAAATCCTTATTAGTTGCTTTAAAAACAATATTCTCAACTTCTTTTGGTAAATTTGGAATTATTTTTAAAGGAGATGGAACATTATTATTTATATGCAATTTTGCTATTTCGCTAGGATTTGTCCCATCAAAAGGAACTTTTCCAGTAACTAATTCAAAAAAAGTAATTCCCATGGCATAAATATCAGTTTGAAAGGAGGGAAGTTGTCCTTTTACAATTTCAGGAGCAAGATATTGAGCAGTACCCATAACTCTTTTATTTTCATTAATATTAAAAGTTGAATTTAAAAGATATGAAATACCAAAATCTCCAAGTTTAACTTCACCATTAGCATCATAGTAAATATTTTGGGGTTTAATATCTCGATGAATTATATTTTTTGAATGAATATAAATAACAGCGTCACATAATTGAAGCATAATTCTACATGCTTCTGAAATTGAAAATCTCTTTTTAAAATCTAAATAATCTCTTAATGTTTGACCTTTAACATATTCATTTACAATGTATGGCAAATCATCTTTTTTGCCATAATCATAGATTTTAATAATGTTTGGATGGTTTAAAGCGCTTGAAAATCTTGCTTCATTTTCAAATCTAATAATATTTTCTGGTTTTTCTGCAAAATCGGCTTTGATGATTTTAATGGCAACCGGTCTTTTAAAAATAATATCTCTAGCTTCATAGACATCACTCATTCCACCATGACCTAATAAATTAGTGACTCTATATCTATTGTTAATTAAATCATTAATTTTGATCATTTAAAGTCTCCCAAAGAGCGATTGAAATATTATCACTACCACCATTAAAGTTTGCGATATTAATTAAAGTTGCAACTTTTTGTTGAGTAGATTGATCTGTATGCAAAACATTTTGTATATCGTTTTCTTTAATATTATTATAAAGTCCATCACTACATAATAGAACCGTTTCGCCATTATAGTTATAAACTTTAATGTCTATCGACATAGATGGAAATAATCCAATAGCGTTAGTTAAAACATGTCTTTTTGGATGTGTAGCCATTTCTTCTTTTTTAATTTGACCTCTGCGATACAAATAATTGACATATGTTTGATCTTCAGTCATTTGTTTAATTTCTTCTTTATTGTATGTATAAGCTCTACTATCACCAGCATTAACTATAATCAATTTATTTTTATAAATGAAAGCAAGAACTAGTGTAGTTCCCATACCATGATATTGTGAGTTATTATCACTAATGGTAAAAATATGATTATTAACGTCTTTTATAGCTTTTCTTATCCAATAAATAACGTCTAGTTGATTGAAAAATTTACCTCTAGAAATAAATAAATCTTTAATGTAATTAATTGTTTCTTGTGATGCGTAATCACCTTTTTTATGACCACCCATACCATCTGCAACCATCATTAAAACATTGCCATCAGCGTCTACGACTACCGAACATTCATCCTCGTTAGAAACACGAACCTTTCCAATATCTTTTTGATAGGAATATGTACCATTAAATCTTTTGTTCATTTTTAGCTCTCAATTGTCCACATGCAGCATCAATATCTGTTCCAAATTCTTTACGAATTGTTGCATTTACCCCACATGATAATAACATATTCATAAATGCATGGATAGTTTCATTGCTACTACGTATATATTTTAATTCTTTTATAGGATTATATGGAATTAAATTTACATAAGCTTTAGTTCCTTTTATTAATCTTGCTAATTCTTTTGCGTTTTCTAAAGAATCATTCAATCCTCCTAAAAGTATATATTCAAAAGTTACCCTACGATCCGCTTCTTTTTCGTAATATTTAACAGCATCCATAAGTTCATTCATAGGATATTTTAAAGAAATAGGCATAATTTTATTTCTAATTTCATCATTTGGTGCATGCAATGAAATTGCTAAATTGATTTGAAGACCTTCATGTGCATATTGTCTAATTTTATCTGGAATACCACACGTAGAAACAGTAATATGTCTTGCTCCAATTGCTAAACTATGAGGATGATTAATAATTCTAACAAAGTCCATAACATTATCATAATTATCAAATGGTTCTCCTGTTCCCATTACAACAACATGAGTAATTCTCTCGCCATTACCTTCTTCATCTAAAATATCATTTAAAACAAGAACCTGACCAACTATTTCATGAACATCTAAAACTCTTTTCTTTTTCAAAAGACCTGAAGCACAAAAAGCACAGCCCATATTGCAGCCTACTTCACTTGTGACACATGCAACATCACCATAATTGTAGCGCATTAAAACAGTTTCAACTTTGTTCCCGTCTTCTAGTTCTAATAAAAGTTTTATTGTTCCATCGCTTGAAACTTGTTTTTTAAAAATTGATGGTTTGCCAAGACTATATTTTTGATTTAAAACTTCTCTAAATGATTTAGATACATCGCTCATTTCATCGAAAGTTTTAGCCTTTTTTTCATAAATCCACTTAAAAAGTTGAGTAGCACGATATTTCTTCTGACCTTCTAACTCCATTTGCTTTTCTAATTTTTCAATTGTATATCCATACAAATTTAACATACTATTTCCTCTTTAAAATTGCGTAATACCCAAAGACTTTTTTGCTCGATATAGGCATAACAAATTCACTTGTGACTAATTCAAAATCATCCTTGGTTTTTAAAAAATCATCAATAATATTGCTTGTTTCTTTTTTGTCAATTGTTTCAACTAAATAAATTAACATACCATTTTGTGCAACATAATTTGAAATTTCTTTAAGCCCATCTTGCTGACTATTAATTAATAAATCAATATCTTTTTGATTAAAATTGATG
>CAVGUA010000003.1:0-6141 GCA_963632335.1 Parabacteroides goldsteinii | reverse complement strand
CAATATAACTTAATGAATCAAAATTTAATTCTTCATTTTTTAAAGAAATTAAATCCGCTACCGATTTACCATTTTGATCAAATACTCGATAAACTTCTTTTTCTCCTGGATTTGTAATCTTTTCTACACTTTCAGAAATCTTAATTTTAGGAATAAATACTCCATTTTCTTCAATTGCGGCAACTTTATAAACACCTCCAAGGACTGGAGAAGATGCACTAGTAATTAAGTTTTCTCCTACGCCAAAAGAATCAATTTGACTACCTTGATCTAATAAAGACTGAATTTTATATTCATCTAAAGCGTTAGATACTACAATTTTAGTGTCTTTTAATCCATTATCATCTAATATTTTTCTACATTTTTTAGATAAATAATTTAAATCTCCTGAATCAATTCTTACCCCTTTAAGAGAATATCCATTTACTTTTAAGTAATTGTTATAAACTTTTATAGCATTTTTAAGTCCAGAATGAACACTATCGTATGTATCAATTAATAAAATACAATTATTTGGATAATTTTTAGCATAACTTAAAAAAGCTTCATACTCTGAATCAAATGACATTATCCAAGAATGAGCCATTGTTCCACTAACTGGAATATTAAAATATTTACCAGCTAAAACAGTTGCTGTAGAACTTGCTCCACCAATATAACTTGCTCTCGCTCCATAAACTGCAGCATCAACATTATGTGCTCTTCTTGCACCAAAATCACTTACACTTCTTCCCTTACTTGCTAAAACTATTCTATTTGTTTTAGTTGCAATTAAAGATTCATGATTAATCATTAAAAGTAAGGCAGTTTCGATTAATTGGCATTCAATTAATCGCCCTTTAACAGTTATTAATGGTTCGTTTGGATAAACAATACTTCCTTCTTCAAAACTAACTATATCTCCTTCAAATTTAAAGTTTCTTAAAAACTCTAAAAATTTATTATCGAATAATTTTAAAGAATCTAAATATTCAATATCAGAATCACTAAAACTTAAATTCTTAATATAATTAATTACTTCTTCTAAACCTGCAAAAACTACATATCCACCATTATCAGGATTATTTCTATAAAACATATCAAAAATGGCTTTTTGGTTGATTTTATTTTCTTTAAAATAGCCATTACTCATCGTTAATTCATATAAATCCATTACTAAGGACAAATCTCTTTTTACCATAACTTCACCTTTTCTTTTTTAGGCTTTTATTATATATAAATATTTTGCATTGTAAATTTTTAATGAATATTGCACGCATTAATAATTGCTACATATAAAATGTAATTTATATTATAATATTTACCGAAAGAAGGATAGGTTCTTATGGTTAAAAAAATCGGTATTTTATGTAGCGGTGGCGATGCACCAGGAATGAATTGTGCAATGATTGGAGCAATTAGAACCGGCTATAAATTAAATAAAGAAATGTATGTTATAAGACATGGATATTATGGCTTAGTTCATGATGAAATTGAAAAAGTTGATAAAGATTTCGCAAAATATAGTGTTTCACTTGGTGGAACAGTTTTAAAGTCCGCTCGTCTTCCTGAATTTAAAGATCCAGAAGTTCAAAAGAAAGGTATTGAAGCTCTAAGAAAACATGGAATAGATGCATTAATTGTCATTGGTGGCGATGGAAGTTATATGGGTGCAAAAAAATTAAGCGAACAAGGAATTAATTGTGTTGGTCTCCCAGGAACTATCGATAACGATATTTCTTCTACTGATTATACAATTGGTTTTGATACTGCTTTAAATAAAGTTGTATCTGCAATTGATGATATTAACGATACAATGAGTAGCCATAATAGATGTGGCGTAATTGAAGTTATGGGCAATAAATGCGGAGATTTAACTTTATTTGCAGGTATTGCAACACATGCTGATTTTATTATCACAAATGATAGACCAATCGATATAAACGAACTTATTGAACAACTTAAAGAATTAAAAGAAACAAATCCTGATCACGTTACTATTTTAGTAAGTGAAAAATTACTTGATACTAAGGCATTAGTCGATAGAATCCAAAAAGAAACTGGTTTTGATACTAGACTTGATGTTTTAGGTTATATTCAAAGAGGTGGTCGACCATCAGCTATGGAAAGATTTAATAGTACAAGAATGGGTTCTTATGCTGTTAAACTTTTAGATGAAGGAATTGGTGGCGTTTGTGTTGGTATAGTTAACAATAAATTACACCATCAAGATATTTATGAAGCTCTAGCAACTCCTAGAGACAAACATGAAGAATTATACGAAGACTACGAATTAATTAGATAAAAAGGGAACGAACAATGATTAAAAGAAATATTTCAAAAAATACAAAAATTGTCTGTACTATTGGACCTGCTAGCGAATCTAAAGAAATGCTTCAGGAGCTTGTTAAATCAGGTATGAACTGTATGCGTTTAAATTTTTCTCATGGTAGTTATGATGAACATTTAGAAAAATTAAACAAAGCAAGAGATCTTGAAAAAGAAGGTGTATTTATTGCAGTAATGCTTGATACAAAAGGTCCTGAAATTAGATGTCATGATATGGAAAATAATTTGATTCCTATTAAAAAAGGTCAAACTATTAGAATTTCAATGAAACAAGTTTTAGGAACTCCTGAAAAAATTAGTGTAAATTTCCCTGGATTATATAATGATGCGCAAATAGGAAACCATATAAAATTTGATGATGGGAAACTTGATTTAATAGTTAGAGAAAAAGATGAAGCAAATCAAGAACTTGTTTGCGAAGCATTAGATAGTCACAATTTAGGAAGTAAAAAAGGTGTAAATTGTGTCGGTGCAAGGCTTAGTATGCCATTCATGAACGAGAAAGATAGAAACGATCTTATTTGGGGTTGTGAACATAATGTTGACTATATTGCGGCTTCATTTGTTTCCACTGCTGATGATGTAAATGAAATTAGAGAATTACTTAAAGAACAAGGTCATCCAGAAATTAAAATTATTTCTAAAATAGAAAATGTTGTTGCCTTATCACACATTAAAGAAATAGTTGATGCTAGCGATGGAATTATGGTTGCTAGAGGTGACTTAGGTGTTGAAATACCTCCTGAAGAAGTTCCAATTATTCAAAATGAATTAATTTCAATGTGTAGAAAAGAAGGTAAACCAGTTATTACTGCAACTCAAATGCTTGATTCAATGTGTCATTCACCAGTTCCAACTCGTGCTGAAGTTAGCGACGTTGCTACTGCTATCAATGAATCTAGTGATTGCGTTATGTTAAGTGCTGAAAGTGCAAGTGGCGAATATCCAATTGAAGCAGTTACAATGCAAACAAGAATTTCAGCAACCATGGAAAAACAACTCGATTTTGAACGTCTTGCAAAAGAAGCTTATGATTCAAGCGAAAAAGTTAATAACGATGCAATTGCAAATTCAATTGCAAATACTGCTAAATTAATTAATGCAAAACTTATTGTAAGTTTTACTGAAACTGGTAAATCAAGTAGAAGAATTAGTAAAGCAAGACCATGTTGCCCAATTCTTTCTATCAGTAATAAAGAAAAAACTTGTTTACAAAACGCCCTTTATTGGGGAATTTACTCCACTTATATTCCTGGAAAAATGCCAGATTTCATCGAAGAAATGGAAGTCTTGTCAATATATTATGCAAAACAACTTGGACTTAACCCAGGAGATTCAATTTTAATCAGTGGAGGTACTCCTACTGGTTCAGGAAAAGCAAACTTCATGAGAATTATTAATCTTCCTGACAATAGAAGCGTTGCTTAAAATTTGTTGATTTAGTTAAAAATAAGACTATTATATTTATAGCGTTGATGAAGAAACGATTATTAAATCTTCTTTATTAGAGAGGAAATCAGTTGTTGATGAAAGATTTCTTAAAGAAAATTAATAGTTACCACTTCGGAGCAAAGGTTAGAATTTATCCTTAAAATTTTAAACTAAGTGATAGAGAAATATTCTCTATAACTAAGGTGGTACCGCGTAATTTACGTCCTTAGAATTTTATTTCTAAGGACGTTTTTCGTTCTTAGAGAAGGAGAAAATTTATGAAAATTTTAGTTGATCAAAAAGAAATTGAAGTAAAAGATGGCGCAAATGGTATGGATGTTGCTCTTCTTTTAGATCCAGAAAACAAGAAAAAAGCAGTTGCTTATAAAGTTGATGGAAAAGATTATGATTTATTTAGACCACTTCCTGAAAATGGAAAAGAATTTGAATTAATCACCACTTCTTCTCCAGAAACTTTTCATATTTTAAATCACTCAACAAGTCACTTAATGGCTCAAGCAATTCATGCTTTATGGCCAGATGCACTTTTTACAATTGGACCTGCAATTGAAGATGGTTTCTATTATGATGTTGATTTTAAAGATTATGTTTTAAAACAAGAAGATTTACCAAAAATTGAAGCTAAAATGAAAGAATTCTCTAAAAAGAATGAATATATTATTAGAGAACTTGTTTCAAAAGAAAAAGCATTAGAACTATTCAAAGGAAATCCATATAAGGAAGAATTAATTTCAGAATTGGAAGATGGTCAAATTTCTATTTATAAACAAGGTGATTGGTTTGATCTTTGTTTAGGAGTTCATGTTCCTTCAACTGGTTACATTAAACATTTTAAACTTGAAAATTTAGCTGGTGCTTATTGGAGAGGTGATTCTAAAAATAAGCAATTAACTAGAATTTATGGTATTTCTTGTTGGAGTAAAGAAGATTTAGATAGACATATTTTACTTAAAGAAGAAGCAAAAAAGAGAGATCATCGTAAACTTGGAAAAGATTTAGGTTTATTTATGATTAGTGAATATGGCCCAGGTTTCCCATTCTGGCTTCCAAATGGTTGGACACTTAGAAGAAATATTGAAGCTTGGTGGTATGATTTACAAAATGAATATGGTTATCAAGTTGTAAATACTCCAATTATGTTAAGTAAAGAACTTTGGATTACTAGCGGACATTGGGACCACTACAAAGAAAATATGTATACAACAAAAATTGATGATAAAGAATTTGCAATTAAACCAATGAATTGTCCAGGATCAATTTTAGTTTATAACTCAAGTATTCATTCATATAAAGATTTACCATGCAGAATTGCTGAAATGGGTCTTGTTCATAGACATGAAGCAAGTGGCGCATTAAATGGTTTATTTAGAGTCCGTTGTTTTACTCAAGATGATGCTCACATTTATTGTAGAGAAGATCAACTTGAATCAGAAATTAAAACCTTAATTGGTTTATATAACTATTGCTATACTCTCTTTGGTTTAGATTATAGAATTGAACTTTCAACTAGACCTGAAGAAGGATATATTGGCGACATCGCTTTATGGAATAAGTCCGAAGAGATCTTAAAAGAAGCATGCTTGGCTAGTGGAAAAGAATTTAAGATTAATCCAGGAGATGGTGCATTCTATGGACCAAAACTTGACTTCAAACTTAAAGATTGTATGGGTAGAGTTTGGCAATGTGGAACTATTCAACTTGATATGAACTTACCACAAAGATTTGGTTGCTATTATATTGATAAAGATGGAAGCAAGAAACAACCAATTATGCTTCATAGAGCAATGCTTGGAAGTATCGAAAGATTCTTAGGAATTATAACTGAAAACTTTGCAGGTGCTTTCCCAACTTGGTGCACTCCTGTTCAAGTTAAAGTGCTTCCAGTAAATAACAATTATCATCTTGAATATTGTAAAGAACTTGTTAAAAAGTTAAAGGCCGATAAATTAAGAGTTCAACTTGATGATTCAGAAGAAAAATTAGGCTATAGAATTAGAAATTCACAAATGATGAAAATCCCATATACACTTGTTATTGGTGATAATGAGGTTAAAAATGGAACTGTCACTTATCGTAAATATGGCGATGAAAAGCAAGTAACTGTATCAGTTGATGAATTCATCAAATTGATAAATGATGAAATTGAATCAAAAGCTATGCTTATTGATCCAAAAAAATCTATTAAATAGCGAGCAAGAGATTTAGTAATTTCTTCTTATACGAAAAAACGAATTGGCAATTATTTGCAATTCGTTTTTTTCATATTCTAATATGATTTTTAAATGATTAAATCATATAAAATTAATGTAAGCGTAAAATAATCCGCCAATATTAAATCTCCGGATTTTGAGTTAACATCTC
>CAVGUA010000002.1:0-2696 GCA_963632335.1 Parabacteroides goldsteinii | reverse complement strand
ATCTTATCTTGGCTTAAATGGATATGTAATTAATGATGAAACTCCTAAACCTGTTGGATGTGTAGAAGAATTTGACATGAGAACACTAGACTTTGAAGAATTTTTATGGGCAAAAGGTTATAAAGATGAGCAGGTAGCTTATATAAAAAATGCTTTTAAAGAAAGAAAACCTCTATCTAAATCTATGCATGAAACTTTTAGTTCTTTGTTTAGAGAATATCTTTGTATTGGAGGATTTCCTGAAGCAGTTAAGAATTATATTTTAACCAATAATATTTCTAGTTCATTAAGTATTACTAAAAGGATTTCAAATGATTTAAAAGATGATTTTGGAAGGAGACGCGATAAAAATAAAAATCCTGTTTTTTCAGCAAATGAAGTAGAAAGAATTAGAAACGCATATTCTCTTATACCTTCTTTTCTTGGAAAAGAAAATAAAAGATATGTTGTTAGTAAAATTCGTGGAAAAGGAGCAAAAGATGCTGGAAATGATGCATTAAATTATTTGATTGAAACTGGGATGATTCTTAAAGTTTATAATCTAGAAGTTCCATCTACACCACTAGCAGTTAATGCAATAAATAACCAATTTAAAATTTATCCAACAGATATTGGTTTATTAGTTTCTATGCTTGAAGATGGAGTTACCGATGCCATTATGTCTAAAAATCTTGGTATGTCTAAAGGAATGCTTTATGAAGCTCTTGTTGCAGAATCACTTTATAAAAGAGGTGGTAATCTTTATTATTTTAGGAAAGATACTGGCTTGGAATTAGATTTCGTAGTTAATATAAAAGGTGAAGCAACAATTTTAGAAGTAAAATCACTTAATGGAAACGCTAAAAGTGCTAAAACTGTTTTAAAAAATCAAAATCATTATGGGAAAACCAAACTTATATATATTAAGGATGCAAATATTAGTTTTACAAACGATATTTTAACAATTCCTCATTACATGACTTTCTTATTATTTGATTGGTCTCCAATAATTTCAAAATAATTATAAATTTGTCAATTTTTTTAAGAATGTTGGCCGTTTATGACTCAAAACTTTTTTCTAATTTATTGTTTTTTTCAAAACACCGAAAATAAAACTTTCAAAACACCGAAAATAATTCTTTCAAAACACCGAAATTGGTTGATATACATTTTTTTAAATTATAAAATAATCTAAAGGAATTCATAAATGAAAAACTATATCAAAAGGACAATCGAACCATATTTTGAAAGAAAACTTAAATCATCAGGTTGTGTTTTAGTTACTGGACCAAAATTTTGTGGTAAAACAACAATGTGTGAATATTATGCAAAATCAACCACATCTTTAAAGACAAAGAATGCAATTTTATTGGCTTCTAGCGATCCTAAATCAACATTAGTTGGGGAATACCCACATTTAATAGATGAATGGCAAAAAGTTCCGGAGTTATGGGACTTAATAAGAGATAATTTAGACAAAGATTATCAATTTGGGAAATATATTCTTACTGGAAGCACAACACCAGTAGATCCTTCAAAAATTCAACATTCTGGGGCTGGTAGAATAACCACTTTATTATTAAAACCATTTACTTTATATGAATCAAAGGATTCTTCTGGAGAAATTTCTTTAGGTGAACTTTTTAAAAACTTAAAATTTAAAACAATATATGAAAATGACAATTCTATTAATCTTTCAAGAATTGCTTATTTAATTTGTAGAGGTGGATGGCCTATTTCTTTAGAAGCCAAAGAAGAATATGGAATTGATGTAACATTAAATTATTATGAGGGACTTTTTAGAATTGAAAATGAGAATGATGAATTTGCTTTATTACTCAAAAATAAAAAAATAGACTTATTAAAATTAATACTAAAGTCTTATGCAAGAAATATCTCAACACAAGCAAAAAAATCGACAATGATTAAAGAAATATTAGATTCAGGAATTCGTTCAAAACTTGATGAAGATACTTTTAATTCTTACACGAAATTATTAAAGGATTTATTTATTATTTACGATATGCCAGCAATGAATTTAAATTTAAGGTCATCAGTAAGTGTGAGAAATGCTCCAACTCACCATTTTATTGATACTTCAATTGCTACTTCAGTTTTAGGAATCGGTCCAAATGATCTATTAAATGATATGAATTCTTTTGGATTCTTTTTTGAGGATATGGCGATACGAGATTTATCGGTATATGCTTTATCAATTGATGGTCAATTAAAACATTATCGTGATAGTTCAGGACAAGAATTAGATGCTATTATTGAATTAAGAAATGGTGAATATTGTGCAATTAAAATTAAGATTTATAGTGAGAAAAATGTTAATGAAGCAATCAAATCTTTAAACAATTTTGAAGACAAAATGAAACGAAGTGCAAATAAATTGCCAAAATTTAAAATGGTTTTAACTAGTCATGGAAATTGCTATAAAACAAAAGATGGAATCTTTGTTGTGCCTATATCAGTTCTAAAAGATTAGAAAGATTTATTTCTAATTACATGATTTGTACTAATAATAAGTTATCTTTTTTAAGACATAAAAATGCAAAATATTGATAAATAGTGTAATAAATTCAATAAATAATGATTTTTAAATATTTTGCAAAAATAATCGATTTTTTAAATAAATTAACAAATTTATAAAAAAGTTACATGTGTTTCTTGTTTTTAACCTAAACTTTAAATAAAAACTTACTCTAAAAACT
>CAVGUA010000001.1:0-3493 GCA_963632335.1 Parabacteroides goldsteinii | reverse complement strand
ATAAAAGAATTAGCAAAAGAAATTTATACATTATATAAAGAAAAAATATCTAAATAAAAAATGGATTTTCAAGGTTTTCGAAAATCCATCATTTTTTTATTCTTCTTCAACTTTTCTAATAACTTTAAGCTTTTCAATTGTGTTATTTTCATCAATTGCAATAACAGTCATTGTTAAATTTTTAAAATTAATAACATCATTTATTTTTGCAAATCGATCATCTAATAGTTCAATACAGAATCCACCAATTGTAACATAATCAGTTTCTATATCATCAGGATCGATATCAAACATTTCGAAAAAGTCTGATAGGTTCATATTTCCGTCAATTATGAATGCATTATCACCAATTTCATGAACTGGTTCATCAACATCATCTGCTTCGTCCCATATTTCACCAACAATCTCCTCAAGAATATCTTCCATAGTGATAATTCCTTCAACTCCGCCATATTCATCTAAGACAATTGCAAAATGAATTTTTGTTTTCTTAAAGTCTTGAAGGATATCATTAATTTCAGTTGATCTAGGAAATCTTAAAGGTTTTCTTAAAATACTTCTTATAGATGAATCTTTTTGTTTTTGTAATTTTAATCTAATTAAATCTTTTGTAGTTACAAATCCAATAATATTATCGATAGTTTCTTCATAAACTGGGATTCTACTATGTATAAATAAATCTTCAGTTTTAAAAATTTCATCTAACGAATCATCAACATCAATTGCAACAAGATCAACACGAGGTGTCATAATTTCATAAGCCTCAGTTGATGCATAATTGATAGTTCCTCTTAAAATATCAGCATTGTCTTTATCAACAACACCTTCTTTTTCAATAACATCGACCATTTCTTCTAGTTCTTCATCCGTGACATCTGGTTTTTCAATCTTGCTTTTCTTAATTGGAATCATGACAAGTTTCCCAAAACAATTTGTCAAGAATGAAATAGGTGTACATATAATGCATAAAAATTTCGTTATATATGCATATTTAAGTGACATTTCAAATGACTTATTTTTTGTTAATGATTTTGGAACAATTTCACCAAAAACAATAATAATTATAAGCATCGAAAATGAACCAACAAGTGAACCAGTTGCCCCATCCATTCCATTATCTGCAAATAAAGAATAGGCAAGTAAAGCTGCAATAGTTTGGTTTGCAACATTAACTAAATCATTAACAAATAAAATAGTTGAAATCGTGTAATCATAATTTTTAACTAACTTAAGTGCAGTTTGAACTTTTTTAGCATCTTTAGGATTATTATGATTTTGAAGTCTTAATTCACTAACAGAACCATAAGCCATATCAGCACTACTACAAAAAGCACTTATTAAAAGTAAAATTACAATTAAAACGCTATAAATTATATTTAAAGAGGTACTATTCATGTTTTAGATCCTCCACTTTATTAATAGCGGTAGTTGCTTTTTCATCAATTTCACCAACTAATTCTTCTAAAACATCTTCCATTGTTATCATACCTATTAATTCATCTTTATCGTTATAAACTAATGCAATATGAGTTTTTTCATCATTAAATTTAGCAAAAATATCATCAACTTTATCAGTTTCTTTAACTTTTAAAGGTGCACTAATAACACTTCTAATATCAAGATGCTTATCTTCTATATATTCTTTAAAGTAAGTTTTAACTGTTAAAATACCAACGATATTGTCCTTATTTTTATCATAAATAGGAATCCTTGAATACCTATTATCGAGTAAGATTTTGTTAAGTTTATTTGCGGTTAAACCATTAATATCAATTGAAAAAATCTTATCTTTTGGTGTTAAAACTTGTTTAACGTTTATTTTATCAAAAGCAAAAGCACGAGATAAAATCTTCTTTTCATCAGCTTCTAAAACATCATCTTCAGCTTCTTTTGCTTTATCTATAAATTCTTCTTTAGTCATCTCTACATCTGCTTTATTTCTTGTAATTTTTTTAAGTAATTTTAAAAACATTCTTACAACAAAAATTAAAGGGAAAAATACGATATAAAATACAAAGATTGGATAAGAAATAATCTCTGCTAATCGATCTGGATAATTCTTACTTATAATTTTTGGGAGATAATCTCCAAGTAAATAAAGTGCAACTGTAACTACAACAGTTGAAACAATCGACTCAACACCATTTCCCCAATTATAAAGACCTGAAAGGTACAAGAAAAATATAGCACTAACGTTACTTAAAATAGCTTGAACTAAATTATTTCCAACTAAAACAGTGACTAAAGCGTCATCATAGTTTTTAGCCATCTTATAAACGAGCTTAGCTGTTAATTTATTATCTTCTGCTAAGACCTTATAGTGATATATATTACAATTGGAGTAGCTGTTTTCAGCACAAGTGAAGATGAACGATGCGATTATGCAAATTATTGCAATAATTAAGACTACATACCACGGCATACTGTCCATATTTCTCTACATTTCCTCCTATATGAAACAAGAATATCATATCAAAACTACAAAAAAATACTACATATAATCAATAAAACAAAGAAAAAAGCCCTTACATCGGGCTAATTTTATTAAATTTAGTTATGTTTAATAACGTGACAATGCCTACAACGAGGTTCATATGACTCAGTTGCACCTACTAAAATAGTAGGATCATTTTCACTTGCTGGTTCACCATTAATCAATCTTTGAGTCATAGTTGCTTCTCTACCACAAATTGGACAAATAGCAGTAAGCTTCGTAACAAATTCAGCCTTACAAAGTAATGTACCCATTTGGCCAAATGGTTGACCTCTAAAATCTTGATCTAAACCAGCGCAAATTACTCTTAAACCTCTATTTGCTAAAACATCGACTACATCGACAATGCTTTCATCAAAGAATTGTGCTTCATCAATACAAACTACATCAAGATTTGGAGTAATATATTTCAAAATATCAGTTCCTTTGGCGACGTTTATAGCCTTCTCACTATGTTTTTGGTGACTCACGACTGAATCTTCACTATACCGATTATCAATTTTTGGTTTAAAAACTAAAAATTTCTTTTTTGCATATTTTAAACGATTTATACGTCTTAAAAGTTCTTCACTCTTTCCTGCAAACATTGGCCCAGTAATGACTTCAATCCAACCAACATTGTCATGTCTTTCTTCCATAATAATACCTCTCAAAAACTGCCTATAATTATATCAAATATAAAATAAATTACATTCACATATATGTACTAATTTACTACTATTTTAAAACTTTGATTTATCAAAAAAATTCGAAAAAAATAAAAATATAAAAACCGAAATTTATTAGAACTAATCAAATCAAAACCATGTATGGAATCTCTAATATTTCTATTAAAATTTACAAAAATAAATTGGATAATTGACCTCCTAAAAAGAACAAATTTTTTAATGAAATTTGTTCTAATTTTTCTAATCAATAATCAATACATTTGGTCTAACAACAGGATCTCGATTCAAAATTCTTCTAAATAATTTTGAGATATAATCCTGAATCTTATTT